>NZ_JAMYOT010000012.1:0-204751 GCF_040320005.1 Mesorhizobium sp. M0816
CCCGTTTTCGTGTGCTCCAATCGCTCGTTTTGCCATTGCGGGCGTTTCGCACTAAAAACCATATCAGCAAAAAAACCCTAGGGGCCCCCCGGGCCCGCCCCGCGCCATGCCGGGCGCGGCTTCCTGACGGCTGAAGTGCGCAGCGAAGACGAGCAGGACGGCGATTGACGACGACATGAAGGGTTCGGCCGACTTGACTCTTGCGTTCTCATTTTGTTCACTGTGGCATGCGCACGAAAGAGAGTGCCCAATGTGCAAGGAAACTCCCCTGCCAGGGGCTGAGGAAGTCGCGCTGCAGCATGCGGCCGAAAAGCTGATCACACTCCACGGCGGCGACATGCTGAAAGCTCTCAAGGCCGCGATGCTCCACAACGGCTATCTCGAAGGCCAGATCGAACAGATCGCCGAAGCAGTTCCGGGGCTCATCAAGATCCATTACGACGGCCCCATGGCTTCGAACTAGGCGGCCTGATGCATGCCGAGAAAATAGCCGGCCAGGATGACGATCTGGAGCGCGACGTCGACGCCGTCATCGCCTTCTGTAACGGCGACGCGAGAGCCCCGGTTCGCGCACTGATCGTCCAGGTCGCCCACCTGGAGCGCGAGATTCAATATTTTCGGGTCGCGGTCTCCTCAGGCTTCAGTCGGCAGTGGCATCACAAGAGGTGGGAGATCGAGACTGAAGCGGGTCGGAGGATGGGTGAGCTATCTTATCAGCGATCGACCGCGCCTACCAATATCAGGTGGCGCTGCCGGACGCAAAGAACACCAAAAGAAGACCTGAAATGATTTCAAATCCCGAATTGCGCCAGCGCGGCATCGCTCATTTTGAACGGCTTTTCGGCGCCGGAGCCGCCGAGGCTCTAATTCACATGGGCTGCCCAGCTTGGGGCTTTCGGCTTGCCGGCAGAGGATGGGAACGCGTCCCCGACGCCGTGGCGGCCCTCGATCCGGTTCGCGTTGTCTTTCTGACGGCCCGGCCGTTTACTTTCAGTTCGCAGCTGGGCCTCAACTCATCCCACGCGGCATCAGCCAACTACGTGAGCTCGTGAATTGTAACGCCGGGAACAACAGCCTTGGCGATCTCGCACAGGTGCTGGTGATGCGTCAGATAAATCACCTGGCCAGCGCTTGCCATCTCACCAAACAACCTGAAAACCTCCTCGGACCGGAAATGGTCGAAGGTCTCCATGATGTCGTCGGCGATGAATGGCACGGAGGGTCGAAACTGCGCGAACTCGTAGTATCCGGCAAGCCGCAGCGCCAGGTAGAGCTGAAAACGCGCACCCTTTGATAGCGCGTCGGCGACCTTGGACTGCCCGTCGCCCTGCAATGCGATGAGGACTTCTCCGCCCTTCACGGGTTGGGTCGCAAGCCCCGAATACTGACTGCGCGTGATGAGTGCGAAAGCGTCAGATGCCCGCTTCATCATCCCGGAGCGATGGCGCTCGCGGTACACGCGCAGAGCGTTCCCGGCGGCCATAACTCCTAGTTTTAGCTCGAAATAGCGGACTGCCTTTTCTTCGATTTCGAGCAAGACGGTGCGGCGTTCGGCATCTATCCGCGCAACCGCGCTGTCGCCGCCAATCGCGTCCAGCTTGTCGGTCGCCCGGGTCTGGCGAATAAGCTGCTGTTGTATCGCTTCATCGAGATCCCGAAGCCGTTGCTCACTTTCAGCCTTCTCGACCAGGAGACTATCGACCTCGACAGAATCCAGGATCGAACGCGCCTGGTCGAACCCTTCCACCGCGAGCTCTACCGACAGCTGCTCCTCAAGCTCGGCAACGGCAGCGCGCAGGCGATCCCTTTCCCGTAGCAACTCGTCGCGTTCCACGACTTCCGGCAACGTGGTGACGCCAAAGGCGGTCAGGACCTCACTTTTGCGTCGCTCATGCGCCGTTGTCTCGAGATTGAGACTGTCACGAGCGTCCTGCAGGCGCTGCAGGTCATTGATGAGGTTTGCCTTCATCTCTCTGGAGCGATCGGCGCGCTCCAAGCGCTCAGCAAGCCGGATCGCCAACTGCTCCGGTTCGTCGTCGTTCGCCGGCTCACCCGCTTCAGCTGCGGCAGCGGTGACCTCGACAATGAAGTTGTCTCGGTCTGCCTCCATCTTCTCTATGCGGAGCTGCATGGCATCCCGCTCCTGAATGCTTTGCGATAGCTCAGCCAATTGATCGAGCACGTTGCCCACGCCGGGCGCCGAAATGCCGCTTTCAAGCCAGGTGCCGGCAAGCGCTTCGGTAATGCCGGCCAACCATTCCTCCTCGCGCCTTTCTGCCACGTCCAAAGCCCGCCGTCTGGCGGCCAGATCCTCCTCTTTCGCGCTCACGGTCTTAAGCGCCTCGGCACGCTCCGCATCGACCTTGAGCTGCCTGTCGAGGAACAGTTCTGCCACGGCCATGACAGTCTCCAGGCCGTCGCCGGGTTCCGAGACTAGGCCGACCTTCGCCAACGCCCCGATCAACTCCAGCTGGATCTGCTCTCCCTCGTCGAGCGCGCGGCGGGCCTTCTTGCGTGCCAGCTCGACCTCCTCCCAGGCCGCGAGCGCATCAATGCGGGCAGAGGTACGATCCTCGATCGTTTCGATCAGACGCTCGGGCGAGAATTCCAGGCACTCTGCCAGCAGCTCGCTGGCCACCGCACGAAGTTCGGAGAATACAGCCTGATCGTCCAGGTCGATCGGTGCAAGTTGGTCGCGGATACGTGTGATGACGGCTGTTGTTTCGGTGAGGCTGCGGAGCGTTGTCCGGATCTCGGCGAGCTCTCGCGCGTTGGCCAGCCGAACCGCTCCAACACTGTCGTCACGCGCCAATAGCGCCTCGAAATCGTCAGCAGTTTGGCCAGTAAGTTCGCCCCGATGCCTGGCCCACGCCTCGTCTCGGGCGCGGCGAATGGCGGAGGCCGCCTCATCATCGGGTACATCGACCGAGGCACGAACCGCATCCAGGCGAGCCGAGAGCAGGTCGTGACTCTCCTGGTGTTCGGCGAGACGTTCGCAAAGGACAGCCCTGCTCTTTCCCAACCCAGCTGCCCGCACCTTCCATGCACCAACCTGCCTGACACTCGGGACGGGCACCCTGGCCAGTGCCCCGGCGTCTCCGGACCAGGGATGCAGTCGAGCGACTGCCGCCTCCCATCGAACCGTGCTCGCGTCCTCCGCCTCGCGGGCCATCTTGAGGTCTTTTAGGTGCCCGCTGGCTCGCGCTTTCGACAAGGCCAAGGCCAGCCTTGCCCTGGCAGGTTCGGGCACCCCCCTCTCTTGCCCAACCCGCTCGCGTGCCGCCTGAAGTGCATCGAGCGCCGCCGCGCATTCGTTGCGGGCAACGCGTACGCCGGTGGCGATTCCCGATCGCTCTTCGAGCATGGCGCGAACAGCGCCGACTGTGGCAGCAGGCAAAAGCAGCGCAGCCGGGTCTGCCTCGGACGATCTTCCAAGGGCGGCAAGGCAAGTCGCCACGGCGCTGTCGAGTATCTGCAGCTCGGTCCTGCGGCTTGGCAGGTCCAGGCCTGCGGAGACATGGCGTACTTTGCGATCCGCGAGCGCCCGAACCCGCTCGGACATTGCCAGGATCGCCTCGTCCACATCGACCGAGCCGATTTTCATTGTCACGCGCTCGGCGTCGTCGATGTTCCCTGACAGCCGCGTTCTCAGGCTGGCGTCGTCATCGATCAGTCCGGTGACGGTGCCTGTCCAGGTGCGCAACGGTGAAGCGATGTCAGGCAGCTCGGCAAGCTGGGCCGCCTTGCGTCGGATGTCGGCGAGGATCGGGATAGCGCGAAGATACCTGGCAATGGTGTCAAGCCGAGCCGACAGCACCGACCGTTCAGCAATACTGCGGTCGTATTTTTCCGCCGCGTCAAGACGTTCGGCCTCAAGGCTTTCAGAAGTCGATGCCAAGGTGTCGATCGCGTCCCTGCGTGACTTGAGTTCCGCAAGGCGCTTCTTGAGCAGCGCAAGTTCGGTTCCGTGAGCCTGCTTGCGATAGAGCCCGTCCGCTTCGGCCTCTAGCGCGCTCAACGTGTCGCTCGCATGCCCAAGACCGGCGCTGGCCGTGAACAGGAGCTTGCCCAGGTCGCCACGCGACTCCAGGATTGATTTTCCGCCTGCTTCCAGCGTGTCGTCGTCCAGCGAGAACATGGTCTCGTATGCGTCACGCGACAGACCTGCGAGATGGGCCGCTATCGCCACTTCGCTCACCGGTTGCTCCATTGCGTTCAGCAGCGAGTTGGTACGCTGCTTCGTGCGCGTGAATGTGTGCTCAGTGCCGGCGAGTTCGAGCACCCCGCCGATACGCATCGCGCTGTACTCGTGCAGGAAATTGTAGCGGCTGCGTTCCTCGATACCGAACAGCAGGTCCAGATAACCGGAAAGTGCGGTCGACTTGCCGGCTTCGTTCAGCCCGAACACAATGTGGAAGTCGGGACCGGACTCCGGCCTTGGGCCGAATTCGATCGTCCCGTCGGTGAACTTTCCATAACGAATAAGATCAAGGCGCCGCAGCCTCATTGCGCTCCACCTGCCTTGAGGCGGGCCGTGACCAGGTCGGCACCGCTGGCAAGCACCTTGTCGATGAACAGTTCCAGCCCAGCTTCGTCCCGTCCGGCGAAGCCGCGCCCGTCCGGCGGCAGATCGGCAATAATCTTTTGGACAAGCGCCCTCGCCTCGGCGCGGAAGGCCTCTGACTTGACATCGGCACGCATGGATTGCGCGAGTTCGAAAATCGGATCGGCGACGTCATCGGCTGTTTCCGAGCTCTGTGGAGCGAGGTCAAGCTCAAGCTTTTCGACCCATGTGTCGCCCGTCTGCTCCGCCGCCTGCTCGGCTTCGGCCAGCAGCAGGTCCCTGTCGCGGATCAGCGCCCATGACAACGGCGACGCCCCGGCCAGTCCGAGACGGACCACAGCGTGGCGGGATCTGACGGAACCCCGGATATCTTCGAGCGCGGAGCGGACACGGCCGACGACCTCAGACCATTCGACCGTACCGGTCAGATCGACGCTCGCCCGCTCGAACTGCGCGATACTGGTCAGTTTTTCCTCGATCTCGACGGACCGGTCATCTCGTATCGTGACCAGAGTGACGGATTTCTCTCCGGCCTCGTTGATGTCCCTGCCCTGCGGCATTCCCGGCATCACAACGGTGCTTGCTCCAGGAGGGACTTGGCGCACGTGGATGTGCCCAAGCGCCCAATAGTCAAAACCATGGCCGTGCAGGTCAGCGATGCTGCAAGGGGCATAGACATCGTGACCGGGCGATCCAGCGAGGCTGGTGTGCATGATGCCCACATTGACCGCCCCTTCCCGGGCCGCCGGATACTTGGGCAGCAGGCTTTCCGGGGCCTTTGGGTTCGCGAAGCTCAATCCATGGAATGCGACGTCAAGCCCGCCGGCCGTTTGCAGCACCGACTGGGGGCGGCCGCCGAAGATCCTGACCGTGTCCGGAAAAACGAGCTGTTTCGATATGCGCGATAAGGCGTCGTGGTTTCCGCGGATCTTGAAAACCCTGATGCCGGCTTGGTGGAGGCGTGTCATTTGCGACGCCAGGAAACGGGCGGTTTTCATCGACGTCTGGTCGCCATCATAAAGATCGCCGGCAACGACGAGCGCATCGACACCTTCCGCAAGGCAGAGATCTATTATCGAGACAAATGCCTGGCGACTGGCGTCTCCCACGAGTTCGGCAAGATCAGGGTTTCGCAGCGCCAGCGAACGCAGCGGCGAGTCGAGGTGAATGTCGGCCGTGTGTACGAATCGAAATGCCATTCGGGTCTCCGCCCGGAGCATAGAGGGGTTCGGCCGCGGCTCGATGAAAAAATTCCAGGATACGCGTTGTCGGTTGTCCAAAAGACGCGCAATCGCTTACGCTTATGCTTCCGTTCAACTCCATCTGCGTCGCCGCTATCAGCTCCGTGCCGATCAGTAGTCGTCTGATCGTTTGTCACCGGCATTGGTCGGTTCTTTGGAGATAGCGCGCCGCAAGGTGTCGTTGATCCGATCCTGCCAGCCCGGTCCATCTTCCTGGAAGTGGTCCAGCACGGCCCTATCGATCCTGATCGAAACAAGCTCTCTGATATTTGGAGCAGCCGACGGTTCGCGAACCGGCGCCGCCGGCTTTTTGATCGGCTTGAAGGCGGCTTCAGCGGCTGACATCGGATTTGTGGGTCGGCGTGGAGGATTTGCCATTTGATGATCCTTACTGGTCATAATGCTTGTCGAGCGGCTCAGTGCGAATGCGCATCATATCCAATGTACCGCAGCCCACCGACAAAAAGAAAAAGGCCGGACTGTTGAGCCCGGCCAAGTATGAAGGCAGCCTAAACCTCCAAAGGGGAACGCGCCGGACGAATGGGAGGAGAAATCCGACGCAATGTCCATGTGGGCCAACTTAGGCTATCTTCAATGACATTGCTGTGGCATGCAACAAGCCAAAGTGCTTCGCGGGGCAACCCCACGTCGCCAACCATCCTACGCTGGAGGACGCAAACGCGAAAAATGCAGGGGACTTCCCGCCTTCCGTTGCCTGACAACCTGGTTCACACGATCGTTTCTGAAGCGTTGCAGCAATCTGCTGCCCAGGTCTCTACATCACACCAAGCTTGGCGCGCTTTCTACACGGCGGTCAGTACATTTCGTGACTTGCCGCGCTCCTGCGGCTTTCGCCACGGCGCGCGAGAGAAATCAACCTGCTTTGCGGAGATTGCCAGCAGAAGACTTGCCGGTACGTCGGTCCTGCTCAATGTCGTAGTTGATCTTTTGGCCCTCAACGAGGTTCGACAAACCAGCGCGCTCGACGGCGGAGATGTGAACGAAGACGTCCTGACCGCCATCGTCGGGTTGGATAAACCCAAACCCTTTTGTGCTGTTGAACCACTTCACGGTTCCAGTTGCCATGGGCATATACTCCTTGTGACTTCCCAGCGTGTTTGATCCGACGAAGAGGCCAGACCGGTTCATAAATAGACGCAGCAAAAGTGAGAAATCGCAAGGCCCGGATGGATCGACCAGAATACCACCTTCTCTCGGATGGCCCACTCGTCTCACATGTCGACAGGAATTTTCCTTTCCGGCGTGAAGCCCCTCCAGCCATCCATGCTGTCCTGGGTTATCACGGCCCGCTCGTTCCCTCCGGCCCTTAGCTTGCCGACTTGCGTGCCACAGGCACTAACTGCCCTGCGAACGTGCCGCCCGCCGACTTGGTCATCGGCAGAATATCCTGGCTGCTACCTTTCAGAAGCAGCGCAAGCTCGAGCTTGGGCGGGAAGTGCCCGGGGATCGAGCCTGAAGGTCCGTGCCGACATCGCCTGCCGCCACTCAGCGGTGGAATGGGGCTGCGCCGTATCGGCCTGTATCTCCAAGTGGGGCACTTTGCGCGACCGGCACTCGGCTGCCGCCGACCTGAATAGTGAGCGGCCACTTTCCGGATTGTTGAAGCTGGGCTGAAGCTCTCGAGACGAACAAAACATTTTTCCCTGACAATCGGGTTAGGCTAATGGCACCCTAACCCATGGTCGTGCGACTGTGCCGATTGCACTGGCCAAACATCACCCGCGAACCTGATCCGGAATCTCGAACGGCGAGACCTGCCTTCCACGTCCGAAAGCCATATTCCCGAGCCAGGTCGCCCACCCGATAGACGTTGCCGGATCTTTCCATGATCGCTGGGTCGCACGCGAGAGCGACCACCGCACGGCCAACATAGAACACCGACTCCGTTCCGGAGAGGGCCGGGACATCCTGCCATTGCTCCTCGCTGGTCCGGAAATTGGCAAGAACGAACTCGGTCCGCATCCAGCCGGGAGAAACGGCCACCGACGCCACTCCGTGGGGCCGCAATTCTTGCGCCAGCCCGAAAGCGGGACGCGACATTGCCGCTTTGGAGAGATCATAAAAAATATTGCCCGTGTAACGACCTCTGTCCCAGAACGTGGGCGTGACGATCAGCCCACTCCTTTGATGGACGAACAGTCCGACCCGGCTCTAGCTGCCAGGATGTGGTTCCGAACGCCGCTGTTGAACATCGCATCCCAGTGACCCAGTGGTTGCGTCCAAAAGGGAGACGTCGTGACGTGATGCTGGTGGCCGCCCCAAGCGTTGTTCACCAGGATATCGAGGCCACCGCTCTCTCGGTCTATCCGGGCGAAAAGCTCCTGAACCTCTGCCTCACTGGTCTGGTCGCAGCGCACGGCTATGCCTCTGCCACCACGACGAGTTACTTCCTCGGCTGTACCTTCAATCCTCCCGGGGGAGCGGAGAGCCCCACATGCTCCAGAAAGAGGTCGTAGCCGGACCCGGGGCGCCGCGGGTAAGGTGATGGAGGAGGTCCTCTCTGGCGAACTTGGTGAAGACCGCGTCGGATTAGCCGATCGCGCCCGAGAACTTATCGACGCCGCGCACCCTTCCGGCCATAGAGGACGGCCCGGCCGATCTGACGGTCGCGATGGCGCGGAAATTGATCGCCGAGCCGATCAGCGCAAAATCCACTGCGGCGCTTCGCGTCATCGCAGAAAGCGACACGCCCGAGTTCCACATGAAGGATGCTATCGCGGCCGCGCCTGAAACCGAAAACTATCTCGACCTGCGGGGCGCTTGGTCGGGCATTACCCGCCGGGCACGCAAGATCCTGGGCGACAGCACTGCCGATTTGGTGTGGTGGGAAGGCGAGCAAATCTATGACGACGAAGAGAACTATGTCGATCATATCGGCCGCGTCTCTTCGCTGACCAGTCGCTGCGCGCCGCTTTCGGCATTCGGGGCACCGATTGACCCGCTATTGGGGGGGAATTGCGAGCCGCTGCCCCCCTCATGCTAAAACTGATGATCCGGACCCGATCTGGGTGGCCTGCGGTGTGTCATTCCGGGGACAATCCGTCATATCCTGTGGTGTCCGTGCACACACTCGGATAGTCGAGCAGCTTTCCGAAATGTGGAAATTGGTTCCCAAGCTGCCGAAATCAGTCCTAGGTAAAGACCACGAGGACGAGGGCGAGGCGGGATGAGCCGAATCTCCATTGCCGAAGAGATCGAGAACGCCGCGGACCGCACCGCGGACACTGTCGCGGGCCGATCTTCCGACCATCTTGAATCGCACCCCATTGACTTGAGCCCACGGAGGACGCGCCCAATTCCATCGCCCGCTGAGATGAAAATTGGCCGAATGGACCTCATCCAGGTTGTGCTTTGGCGAGTGGCTGGAAACCAACGCCTACCTGGCAGTGAAGACGGTTGACGAGGAAAGCGAAACCGACGGGTGCGCGTAGGCCGTCTTCCGTGATCGCGGAATTACCTGAATCGCCGAGTTCGGTACTATTCACCGCGGCGGACCCCAACCCGCCCGGCCGGCGCCTATTCAGGCAAATTACCCCAACGCCCCCCCAACCGGCGCCGGCCACCTTCCCCACGAGGCAAGCGCTTCAGTTCCTCGGCAGCTTGTGGATCTCCAACCTGACCGGGCCGCCTCTGTCACAGCTCGTACAGAACAGGGCCCTTTCGACCGTGCTGAACAGCGCATCTTTGCCATAGGGCCGGACCAGGCCAGCGGCCTTCACCTCGGCATGATGTGAGCAGTTTTTGCACCAAGCGCGCAGCGTGTGCCATTCGCGCAGATCGCCAAGCGATACGTCGAGGCCGGCGTGCACGCTAGCCGCAACGATGGCATGCGGCGGAACCGTGGGCTCGCCTGGTGTAACGATCTTCTCCATCACATGCCGGCTGTTGTAGTGGATCAGCAGCATCCCCGGCCGGCGCCTGATAGCTGCCTGCCAGGCGGCCTGGCTGACGCTCGAATCCGGCGATCGACTTATCGTCTCAACGAGCGCCTTCTCCTCGCGGTCCCAAACCTCGATCCGGAAATTGTCCTCCGCTGTTTTTGCCATAGCTTCGCCGACCAGCGCTTTTGGCACTTCGCGACCATTCCTTCCCGCCTCAGATTGAAACAGAAATAAGGAACAAATTCCTAATTATATACTTGACGTACCGAGATCGAAAATGCCAAATGAATCCGACAGGCCGGCAAGTGGGTACGACGGCGATCCGCCTTTAACTGAGATAGATAAGCTAGTGATCGCTAACTGGCGTCGTGCTGGCGTCGTCATCCCTGCGCCCGAACTTAAGGGCGAAGTCCTCAACGACCTCTGCAACAAACTGCGCGGTGCTGCGCAACGTTTCGAGGACAGGCTTTCCGGCAAAGGGTGAGCCTTGCGGCAAACCATGTGTAAAAATGGGGAATGGCAACGTTGTCGGCATTGGCAAGAGGGAGAGTTCCAGCCCTCCACGGATTAGGAACATGTCCTCTTCCGTGACCAGCATATTATCTCCCCGTTTGTTTTGGACTGGGATTGCCTCCCAAATAGGTGGCTGCACTGCTGCCTTCGACCAACAACCGGCAAACGTGAGGACGACGAGCTCATGTTTGTCGAGAATATCTAGATCATGCAGAGCGCGCAGCGCCGAGTTGGTGTCCCGGTTTGGGGCTAGGTTTCGGACAGCCTGCACAACGTCGGGGCCAAGGCGTTTGAGGGGGTGTTTTGCGAGTCTGGCTTCCCATTCCTCCGCACTGGTCGCGAGAAGGAATTTAAGCTTGTCGGTGCTTTTCTCCCGAATGCGGGCAATGTCACAGAGCATTATGTCTAGTGCAGCGCGCAGATTGTGCGCGGCATCCCCAAGAATGATTGCGGCATCTTGGGGAGAGTCTTCCGAGAAGCGCAGTTCCCAAAGGATCATGTGTTCGTAGTGTGGTTCATGGTAAGGACACCATGCGGAAATCACGCGGGAACCGTAGTCGAGGATAACGGTTTCGAGTTCTTCAAGGTGCTTCACTGCCCGAGCTACTTTAAGGCGAGGCCCTTCAAACGGCGGTAATAGCCGAGGCTCCGGGCGATATGTTGACAACTCATACCGTGGATCTTCAGCCATGAGCGAACCCTCCAAAGACAAAGACCAGGAAAAGGGCGACGAGGTATTGCGCCGCCTGTTGAAGACGCCGCCGACGCCACACGAGAAGGGCAAGGCTCCAGTAAAGCCAGCGCGACCGAACAAGCCTCGGCAAGATGACAAAAAACGCTAGTGTGCACGGTCGCGGTTGGCTGCTTTTTGAGCCGTCGCCGCGCGTTGCATTTGATGTGCAATCCGAGTGGCCTCTTGAGTGGGAAGAGCAAAATGATGCTCAAGACCGCTTGGCATCTGAAAAGATAATAGGACTGCCTTACCCGATGCATCTGGGCCAACTCGGCTGCGTCTTGGTTCAGCCGCAGCTACCACTCCCATTGTGGATTGAGTCTTGCGGTACTCGGGGCGGGAGAGCGCCGCGATAAGGTCGGCGATCATAGTTTCGAGCATGGCGGGCTCGAACTCCAAAGCGATGTTCCCGCCGTTGGTTTCGAGTTCAGTCATTACTGATACGCCATGCTCATGCACGCCAATGTGCACTAGCTTCGTCACTTTTTGCATGTTTTCCCCCTTCGCAGACGAAGGAGCTTACGCGCCTTTTGCTTAGGTGTAACTGGTTTCACCAATCCGCCGATAGGTAAGGCGCTTGTCGCGGGCCATGCGAAGCAAGTCTGAGGCGCGTTCCGCATCTGACACTTTCAGGGCGGCGCGCCGATTGTAGCGGAAATCGAACTCGGCAAGGTAGCGGTGCAAGTGAGCTTCGCCGCAATGCTGATAGACGCCGATCATGCCGCGTTTGAACACTGAGAACACGCCTTCAATCGTATTGGAATGGATCGTCTCAGCGCCTTCGTAGCGCACGTATTCGCCAGCGGAATGGTTGGTGGTCTTGTGCGAAGCGTATTCCTCGCCGGTCACGGTGTAGAGGCGCGACGAGTCGGTATAGAGCGTCGTGTCACGCGACACGTTGCGGACCAGCACATCGCGGACGGTGGAGGCCGTAGCGTCGTTCAAGTGGAACATGCGGGCCTTGCCGCCGCGCTCGACCAGACCGACCACGATACGCTTCTGTGCCCCGCCGCCCTTGCCTTTCTTGGTGTAGGGATGGCCCTTGCGGTGCTTACGTGGCGTCTCACGCTTGCCGATGTAGGTTTCATCGGCTTCCACGGTCTTGCCTTCGCCGCCTATTGGACCGGCAGATGCGACATCCTCTTTCATGGCTTCGCGGATGCGGTGCGCCATGAACCAAGCGGTTTTGTAGGTGACGCCAAGCATACGATGCAGCTGATGAGCGCTCATGCCTTTCTTGGACGAAGCGTAGAGATGCGAAGCCAGCACCCACTTGTGCAGGCCGATCTTGGAACGCTCGAATACCGTGCCGACCGTCACCGTGAAAGGCAGACGGCATTCGTTGCACTTGTAGACGCCGGGGCGCGTGGACTTGCCCGCCATCTTCGTAATGCGCTCAGGATCGGCGTTGCCACAATGAGGGCAGAACGGACCATGCGGCCAATGGATAGCCTCCAAATGCTGGCGGGCCTTGTCGGCGTCGTGGTAAATTTCGTTGGTCAAGTTGAACATTGCGGTAACTCCTTGCATTCGTTATCGCAAATTCGGCTTGGTACGTCAAGTATATAATTAGGAACAAATTCCTCTCCGGTCAAGGCGCTCTTGACATTTTTGTTCTTATTTCGTTTGGGGTCGCAGGTCTTGGCGGCTTCCTGCAGGCGGGCGCGATCGAGGGTCCGCTCGCCACTGTGCGAGCAGTGGGAGCGGACCCTATCAGCGCATGAAGGGACTAGGATACGCATGACGACGCTATCAACTTCAACCCGCCGTGCAAGTTCCAGGCGCCATTGTGCGCAGGATCATTGCCCAACGCGGTCAGACTTAGGTCCTGTGGTTTCGGGCAGCTCGAACATCCAATCGAAATGGCGCCGGCCTTGACGATCGCCAGACCGGCGCCAGACGGCGGCGCACTGGCGCTCGGCGGCGTCATCGTGATGAATTTGAGACGCTGATTCAGCTGCTCCCCGCAAGCTGATTTGCGATCGAGACAACTTTACCGGCTCGCGAAACGGACCCTCAACATGCTGCCTCTAGGTTAGTCCCAGCTAAATGAGGGGGGCTTCCATGCGGGTGACCGAACGATTTTGGCGTTCAGAACGCGGCAACTTCGCCGTGGTGTTTGCGTTGGTCTTGCCGGTCGTGCTTTTGGGCGTCGGAGTGGCGATAGACTTTGCGCGCGTGAGCCGAACTGCCCAACAGTTGCAGGAGGGAGCCGACTCCACGGCCCTTCAGTTGGCCGTGGCAAGCGCGAACAGCAGCGATATGACGTCGGAACAGCGTCAGGAGAACGTTGATACTTTCGCCAGCCCCACCTTTGTGGCCACGCGAAGTCCCTATAGTGGTGACGCCCACCAGACGGTTGGATCAACCAATCCCACAATCGTGACGGTTGTATTGCACCAACCGCAGGAATTGGCCTTCTCGGCAATCCTTGGCGTCGATAAACTTGATATTAGCCGAAGCGCAACCGCGATTGCCTATCCGCGATACCCAGTCTGTCTTCTCGTGTTAGATCGGTTCGCCTCGAACGCATGGTCGAATTCGGGGTCTTCATCGATAAATGGCCAGAAATGCGTTGCGCAGGTGAATTCAAGATCGGTGTCTGCGCTAGCCACGAATGGCGCATCGTCCATCAGAACATTGGTGACGTCAGTCGTCGGCCCCTCCGGGCCGTCTGCCGGCTTCAACCCTCAACCGCTTTTTAATCAGAAAGAGCTGGCAGATCCCATTATCTCTCGACTGGTCTGGCCAACAGACAATGTCTGCACCTACAATAACCTGGTGATCAAAAACGCCACCGCAAATCTCGTTCCCGGCACTTTTTGTGGAGGGCTCATTCTATCGGTCGGAGCGGTGGTCAATCTTGCCGCGGGAACGTATGTTATCAGGACGGGAGGGCTTTCGCTCTCCTCCGGCGCGGTTCTCGATGCAGCTGACGGTACCACCATCGTTCTACTCGACGATCAGGCCACCACCACAATGCAGGCCGGCGCCAAGCTACGCCTGACGGCGCCGACCAGCGGCCCGTGGATGGGGATCGCGCTAGCTCAAAAACCCCAAGGCGTGGAGAGAACCTCCACGCTCATTGGCGGTGGCGATACAGATCTAGGCGGCATAATCTATCTGCCGTCACAAAAGCTTTTTCTTACAGGTGGCGGTGCATTGTCGACGGACAGTAAGCCTCGCATCTTTGTGGTCAACCGGATCGAGATGAACGGCAATGGCTCAATTTATCTTGCTGGCGCAAGTGACTTAGTGACAACGAATTCTGCAACGAGACTGATGAATTGAACTTGGCTGTAGCCAGCGCAGTGTTGTGAGACAGACTGCATTTGAGGTTCGCTTGCTTCCGTGTTGGACGGAGAGCGGATATCCAAGGCAACGCTTCCCGCATAGTTTCATCGATAATGAATCATCTCCAGTGAGTTTCTGGTGAGTTAAACAACGGGCAATAGGCTAACTCCCGGACAATTCGGGGGATTCCCGGCTGAATAGCTGCCTTCCTTGGGCAGGTCTGCCGGCGTCAGATTGCCCCATCACCTTCTTCGACGGCATCGACAGGCCCGAGGCGTGGTAGCCATCGAATGTCAGCATTCAACGTTGCCTATTTTTTACAAGAAGCGAGTCGAAGCCTCGTTCGAAACTGCATGCATCCGCGTCTAGCCTAGTTTCACGTGATTGGGCAAACAGGCCGACTTCCTCAGTCGGCTATTGTCAAGCCCGCTTGGGTTTTCATGTCTTCGCCGCTCACCTTTTTGGTCACAGCGGAGAAATCGAGCTTGCCTGAGCCGAGGACAGGCACTTTCGCAACGACGCGCACTTCGGCCGGCACCATCAGGTCCATGGCGCCGTTGGCCTTGGCGAAGGCCAGGAATTCGGCACGTGTGGCGTTGACGGCCTCGGTAATGAGCACCAGCTTTTCGCCCTTGCGCGCATCTGGCACGGCGGCGACCGCCGAGAGCGAGCCTTTCCACAATTCGCCCGCCAGCGCCTCGACGGCGGCCAGCGAAACCATCTCGCCACCGATCTTGGCAAAGCGCTTCGCGCGGCCTCGAATGGTGATGAAGCCGACGTCGTCAACGGCGACGACGTCGCCGGTGTCATGCCAGCCGTCTTCGAGCGGCTCGAGCACGCCCGGCTTCTCGGTGCGCAGATAGCCCGCCATGACATTGGGCCCACGCACGAAAAGCCGTCCCCCATCCTCGACGCCAGGCACCGGGTCCAGGCGGTACTCCATACCCGGCATGATTTTGCCGACACTGCCGGAGCGGTTGTACATCGGCGTGTTGATGGAGATCACGGGCGCGGTTTCGGTCACGCCATAGCCTTCGAGGATGCGCAGGCCGAACTTTTCCATATAGGTCGCGCGCGTAGAAGCCTTGACCGGTTCCGCGCCGGCAAAGCAATAGCGCACTGAGCGGAAGTCGTAAGGGTGTGCCGTACGCGCATAGCCGCTGAGGAACGTATCGGTGCCGAAGATGATCGTCGCGTTCGATGCGTAGACCAACTCCGGCACGATGCGATAGTGCAGCGGGGAGGGATAGAAATAGACCGGCACGCCCGAGATCAGCGGCAGCACCGTACCTGCTGTCATGCCGAACGAGTGGAAGATCGGCAGCACGTTGAAGACCTTGTCGCCCGAATGGAAGTCGATACGCGAGGCGGCCTGGGCGGCATTAGCCAGGATGTTGCGATGGGTGAGCACCACGCCCTTAGGCGTGCCTTCAGAACCTGAGGTGAACAGGATCACCGCCGGTTGGCCGGGCTTGCGGGCGACCCGGGGTGTTTTCTTGCGCAAAAGGCCGAGCAGCTTGTCCTTGAGGCCAATGGTGGCCCGCAGATCATCAAGCCACACAATATCGACCGAGCGGCCGAGTTCCTCGACCACGGCGCCAAGTTTCGCTTGTTCGACAAAGGCGCGCGAGGTCAGCACGGTGCGCACCTCGGCGGCTTTGCAAGCGGAGAGGATGTTAGCTGCACCGGCAGTGAAGTTCATCATCGCCGGAACCTTGCCGGCCGACATAACGCCGAGCAGCGTCGCACAGGCGCCATTAGCGTTGGGCAGCATGATGCCGAGCGTCTGCTGGCCGGCATAGAGTTTCTTGAATTTCTCGCCAAGCACGGCGGCGGCTGTCAGCAGCTTGCCGTAACTCAGCGAACCGGTGACCGGGTCCTGAACGGCCAGTTGCTTCATGCCGCGTTCGTTCGCCGTCTTGATGATCTTCTCCAGCACAGTCTTGTCGATGTCCTGGGTGCGGAAGACGAGGTCCGACATGACCTGGTAGAGGGCAGCGCCCGCCGCGGCGCGGCGCTTCCGGCCCTTCAGATCCTGCAGTACTTCAAGTTTGACGGGCTCCAGAATGGTCACCTTGACCTTCGGGAACAGCCGGCGGCGAATATGCAGCGAGGTCAGCCGCGAAAAATAGCTCTTCTCCAGGCCGTCGATGCGCACTGGCACGACCATCGAACCGGTCTTGTCGGCCACCATGGCGGCACCGTCATAGACCTTCATCAGGCCGCCGGTCACGGTGATCCGGCCTTCGGGGAAGATGACAAGCGGATTGCCGCCTTGCACGACCTTGATAAGCGTGCGGGTCGACATCGGCTTGGCCGGATTGAGCGGCAGGGCGCGCGCAAGTTTCATAAACGGCTTCATCCACCAGGCTTGGGCGATGGTGTAGTCGATCGCAAACACCGGCTCCTCATCCGTCAGCGTCAAAGCCAGCGGGCCGTCGAGGAAACTGACATGGTTGAGCGCCAGGATGGGTGCCGGGCCGGCCGCCTTGAGGTTTTCCAGCCCCTCCACCTCCAGACGATGGAAGGCTCGGAACAGAATGGAAACGAAGTCGCGGAAGGCGTTGGTTGGCAGATATCTCAGCATCAGCCAGGCGGCGACCATGTTGAGTGCGGCGAGGCCGAACAGGATACCTCCAGTGGAGACGCCCGC
The DNA here is from genome assembly GCF_040320005.1 of Mesorhizobium sp. M0816. Lineage (NCBI taxonomy): Bacteria > Pseudomonadati > Pseudomonadota > Alphaproteobacteria > Hyphomicrobiales > Phyllobacteriaceae > Mesorhizobium > Mesorhizobium sp. M0816. Next base: position 16,901 of record NZ_JAMYOT010000012.1, read on the forward strand.
TGCTTGAATTGCGGCGACGAGTATGCCGCCCACAGTCATGAAGCCTGCATTGACGATGCTCACCGCGGCGACGACGCGAGCGCGGCTGGCTTCGGGCGCCCAGGCTTGTACCGCGGCGAAGGTCGGCACGACAAGAAAGGCGCTGGCAATAGCCATGCCGGCAAGGTCGATCGCAACGTGGACCGTGTTTGGCCCGGCGAAGAATATTGCGAGCGTTTCGGCCCCGAGCGAAGGCTGCATACTCCAGATGGTCCAGGCCAGGTCCAAGCCGAATAGGGCCATCAACGCAGTGCCAACCGGGGCTGGCAAGAGCACGATGCGGCCCTGCGACATCCATGCGGCTATGGCAGAGCCAAGGGCGATCGAGACGGCGAACACCGCGAGATAGGCGGTGACAGCGATTTCTCCGCCACCGAGCGAATCCTTGACCAACGCAGGCAGGATCGAAAGGACAATGGCCCCGATCAGCCAGAACCACGACGTCATCAGTCCGGCGCGCCAGATCCGCTTGTCGGCACGCAAACCGTTCACCTGTCGCCAGGTCGAGCGAAAGATGTTTTTGTCGATGACTAGGTCGGGAGCCGCAGAACCGGTGGACGGAATGTAGCGGCTGACAAACCAACAGGCCACGGCAAGGGTCATCATGATCGGCCCGAACACCGAGACGCCAATGCCATCGGCCGAGACGACGCCTCCGGCGATAGTGCCGCCGAGGATGGCGGCGAAGGTTGCCGATTCGATCCAGGCATTGGCGCGAGGCAATTCCTTGCGCTCGAGATGATCCGGCAAGATGCCGTACTTGATCGGTCCGAACAGTGCCGAGATGATGCCGAACATGAGCAACGCCATCATCAGCACCGGGATCGACGACAGCGCGATTCCAACGACAGCGACAGCCGCAGCGGCGATCTCGGTGAATTTCAGCCGACGGGCGATGAGCGCCTTGTCGAACCGGTCGGCGATCTCGCCACCAAGGGCGGACAGGAGCAGGAAAGGAGCCATGAAGACGGCACCCGCCAGCGTGACCAGTGATGCTGCCTTGTCCGCCGCCAGGGTGAACAGAATAAGGAACACCAGCGTGTTCTTGAGGAAATTGTCGTTGAAGGCGGACAGGAACTGCGTCCAGAAGAGAGGCGCAAAGCGCCGTGACGTCATCAGATGGCTGTTCGTATAGCCGTTCGTGGCGATTTCCATTGGGGCGGCTTCCATTGGGCAAGACCGTTGAAGATCGTGGTCGTATCGATCAGCGGTCTTGCGCGGTTTGAGCTTCTTGTAGTGGGAACCCGGTTACACTTCGTTACTGCGGCTCGCATCGATCAGCGGCTTTTGGGTTTTGGAGTCTTCTAGCCAGTTCATGAAGCGGCTTGCCTCTTCCGCGTCTCGCAGGGTCTTGGTGATGGTGATCGAGGTATGCACGAGCCTGGTCGCGGCCATCGGGCAGAACCCCCTGGCGGCAAACCTTGCTCCATGAAATTGATGCCGCCGTCTTCATCCAAGCGGCGATAGCGAAAGTGGCATGGTCAATGTTTGCAGGCGCTTGAACCCTTGGGAGCGTAGCTGTTGGAGGTCATCGATATTGTCTTTTGGTTTCAGGTGTAGGTTGGGCCGGCGTTGGTCTGTTTCAGGTTCGATACAATCAAGCCGGTCTTGCCACAGTCTTTGACGTCGGGCGAGTGTTGCTCCGCAGCGCGCGCTACAGACGGCGGTCGCCAGCCAGCTTGAGGCGCAGTTGCCGCAACCACTCGCCATCCTCTCCGAGCGGAACGCAGGACGGCTACGCGAATCTGAGCACTGCCAAGTCGGCCCAATTTTCCACTGCCGAATAGACGATGAAACGCGTAAGCGAGTTTCCGGACCGGAAGGTATGCGTTGGGTTGTCCAAACGATGCAGAGGCGCTGCTGTGTTGGCGCGACACGCTCGACCGCAGGTGCGGTCGGCGTAAGAATTTTGGAGAGGCCCGTGGTGACTGGGGATTGCGCCGGTATTGGCGACGCGCGAAGACTGGTCGATACCTCGGGCGACGGCAGCCCCTGCGACGCAACTTCATACCGGAGAATGGAGGCCGCGCTGGGAGGTTGTTGCTTCGGCTACCAACTCAAAGTGATTGTCCGGGAGAGTTCGGCGATGTCGCCATAGATCATCGAACCTGTGACGAGAAAACATTTATCACCGAGGACTTCGAAGAGTGAGCTTGACGCGGTACAAACCGGCAGGTCCTTCGAATTGGCGTACGTGCCGAGGGTCGCGGTTTCGACCTTACGGTCCTTGGCTTCGGCACAGCCGAGACTGATCGCGAGGATTGCGATAGCAATGAGAGTCGTCTTGCTCATATTTTGCCCCTGGAGCCAGCACTTGTCGCGTAAGTCGCGCGATGCATCAAAGTAGCACCGGCCCACGATCGGCTTCATCCATCGATTGGAGGAAGCGGGCTCATCCATAATTAGCAATATCTTGAGTAAGGCGCCGAGCGCACCAGACTCATGGAATGGCGGCGGGCATAGGTATTGGTGACGTGGTGGCGATCACAGCCACATACCAAGGTGAAGAAGCGGCAGCAGATCGAGCTTACCGGAGAGATCACGCGCATACGAGGAAGGCGGCAGGGTGACCGTCGATCTGGGACCGCTGGTGACGATCGACGTCGACAAGGTCAGGCTGGTCGAGAAGTACAGGACGCCAAAGCGCAACAAGCCGCTGCGCGACATGGTGGATTAGCTCGCGGACCGCCGCTTATCCACGCGACATCGGTACCACTCAAACGAATGGCAATTTTCTGTCTGAATGCGTTTAGGGTCGATGCTCGGAGACCACGCATGGGTATCGCGCGGGAGACAGGTGACTCCCCGTTTCAAGGCGTCGAGATGCTACGAGCACTGAATAGTCAGTTCCTTAGACCTAAAGATCGGGCGATCTGCCAGCGGGTTGTCGACCAGGTAACCGCCGACGCCAAATGGTACAGCACCCCGATAGACGGTCAGATTCTGGCCTCGACCACGCTGAATCTCTTTCAATCAGGGGTCGTAAACGAAACGAATTTGCTGGCACATGTTCGCGCGCGGCGCCACGACTTCACTAAACTGACAGGCTAGTTCTTCACCCTGGCGACATGGGCGCGAAATGCGGCTCCTCGTAGTCCGCTGGCCTATTGTTAAGCAGATTGAGCGCCCGCTCTATGTCCCGATGCAGATGCTCGATCGCTTCCCAATGCTCGCCAAATGGCGCGACAACTGCGCGTCGCGGAGTTCTACCGTCAGAAGCCACGCCTGTCGTTCAATTTTGGCGAGGTGATATTCGGAAACGGCTTCGTGTCGGCGAGGGTGCGGCATCCCGCAAAATAGGAATATATTCCGCATGCCGTCAAGGCACATAGACTACTTCGTCCTGCCCTCAGCGCCTGCTCGCCGCGGGCATTTTGGGGGGAAGCATGAATCAGGTTATGTGCGTTTGTAGCCATCAGCGTTTTGTCGGGCTGCGCTACTCGCCCAGCCGACATCAAGCCCACGCTGGTTTCGTCCAGCGTATACGCGGGCAAGTCCTGCAGCCAGTTGGAAGCCGAACTGTACCGAACGAGTTCCGACCTGGCGCCGATAATGGCCATACAAGACAGAACCGCCCGCCATGACGTGGACGGCGTGTTTTGGCTTGGCTTGCAGGTTGGCAGCATGATGGACAACACAGACATCAAGGCACGTGAAGCCAAGAGCCGAGCTGAAGGGCAACATGGACGCGATCAATGCAGCCCGACGAAAGGGCGGCTGTGTTGCCGGCACTCTGTAAGCCGTTCCAACGTTAAAATTGTCGGCTTGCTTCCCGCCCTGGCGATTGCGGAGTGGTCGTTTCATCGATTGACTCGCGTAATGCACCGGCAGTTAATCTCCCCGCCAGGGCAAAAGAGGGGCTATGAAACTGGGAGCAAACGATGACTGTCCAAAAAGAAGACTATCGAACCAACAGAGCCGACTACGCCATAGCTGCCATGCATAGCCGAGCGACCGCTGAGGGCGATCGTGACGATTTGGTGGCGAGGAAAAAGTCCCTGTGGGTAACAGATCGGCGATCTGCAAAATTGGCTGCAAACCCGTCCGAAAGCGCGCCAGAACCCAAGGCAAAAGCGCGCGGTAAGTGAATCGGACGCCAGCCACTTTCTTACCGCCGCGTACTTCGTTCGCATGGTTCGATTATATTAGATTTATCTAAAATACTAACCAGCCAGTCGAGCATTCCCGAACGCTCGCTGGTCAGGCCCAGCGGCCCCCCTAACCCAAGCTGCTGGGCCGCCCTCAGAGCAAAGCGCGATGTATGAGCATACTAGCATTACGGTGATCGTCTCCACCTTGCCGGCCTTGCTTAGCACCACCTGGAAATCAGTTTCGAATCCCCGAATGTGCGGGGTCCAGGGGCCATCACTAGACATTTCGAGATTTGCGGTTCGAGCGGGCTTCCTTCATCGGCATGCGGGGTGACGGAGTACATCATCTTGGCAAATCAACGCAGCCGGCATACTCGCCCCCTCGTTCGGTCGAAAGCTGGGTGGAACAATCAGGTGCGCAACTTGTCATCACTGATATTGCCGCTTCACCCCAGCTTTGAGCGTGCGCCCTTCAGCCCATGCGTGGTTCACCGTTTTTTCACTTTATTAGCGCACGTTCATAAACGGACATGTTGGTGTAGCTTGTACGTGCCCAAAGCCCCGGCGCAACGACCCAGCGCCGGGGTTTTTTTGTCCGCCTGGTAATCCGCGAGTTCAATCCGAGGTCGCTCTCAATTCGAACGCGAGCGAATTACGCCGCAAAGTCCCTTAGGCAAGACGCTGTGGGTGGCACCGCGGTGCGAAGCGCGAGTGCGGAGGAACTTTCTGGCACTCCGCCAATTATTCTGCATGTCCCAAACAGCACACGTCGAACCGCCCCGGCAGGGACGTTTCGGCCTGGCTCCAAGCGGGGAAGGTCAAATATCGTGAGGACATTGTCGAGGGACTCGCGAACGCGCCGATGGCCTTCGTCGGTCTTCTCAAGGGCCGCAATTTCGGCAAGCTGTTGGTCAGGGTTTCACAGTGAGTAGAAAAGCGTCTCCCAAACCTAGATTGCCGAAACCACATGGAATCGTTCGAGGGCGAATATGCGGGGCGCTTTCTGTCATCGGTGAAGGGGCAAAGACTCATTCACGCCGTGCATCGGTTCGTATCTTGCAACGCCCGTAGTATCTGCCAAGGATACGCGATCCTGATCCGATGGAGCACGGGATGCCGAGCCAAATGAGAAAGCTGACCTTGACCGCGGACCACGTCGCGCGGGTCTACAAGGTCGTTCAGGACCAGGGTTTGACGCCAGGTGCCGAGCTACACACCGATGCCGACTACGACAGCTGGGTCGAGCAAATGATCCGAACTCATCCGGCCCCGAAAGCACCGACCCGCCTGTTCGCCTACGGCTCCTTGATCTGGAAGCCGGAGATCGAGCATATCGGTGAGCAGGTAGGCCTCGCTCGTGGGTGGCATCGCGCTTTCTGCTTTCGCATGACCCGTTTTCGGGGCACGCCGGAGCAGCCAGGCCTTATGATGGCCCTCGATCGTGGGGGGCAATGCAGCGGCGTCCTGTACGACCTGCCAAAGGACAACCTCGAACGCCAATTCGGCAAACTCTTTCGACGCGAATTCACCTATAAGCCGGCCAACAGCATGCCCCGGTGGATCACGGTGGCGACTGCTTCCGGGCCTATCTCGGCCTTGGCCTTTGTGATGAACCGCGCGTCACCTCTCTATGCCGGTCGTCAGTCGCTTGAAGCCGTTGCCGATGTCCTGGCCCTGGCCTGCGGTCATTGGGGAAGCGGGGCCGAATACCTGTTCAACACGGTTTCTCACCTCGAAGCCAAAGGCATACATGACAGCAGCCTCTGGCGGCTTCAACGCCTTGTGGCGGAGTTGATAGAGCGAAACCCGGCGGAGCGGAACGTTCTTTGAGCCGACGGAGCGGTCGCTTCAAGCATCCGCAGTTGGCGCGAACATGACCTCCAGCATTGTCACCCGCGATGTCCGCTTCCGGGCGGAGGCTGAAGAGACTGCCACCGCACTTTTCAACCTCGCCAAGGAACACCTCGAACAGCTCAAGGCGAGGCCATCGACTTAAGCCTAGCTGTGCGTGTTTCGACATTTCGACGTCGCGGTGTCGGATTATTTGCATGCAAACCAGTTTTACGACGCTACCCTCCCATCCTCAACGGAAGATTCTGGGAGGAATGCATGGCTGCGCATGAGCAACATGCCGTTGAAATCATTAGGGACAAAGAGTGGTCGGTTCGCGTGACGGTCAACGGCACCACCACCACGGTCCCTTTTACATCTGAGAGCTACGCGCGTTCGTTCGCAGACGGTCAGGCGTTCCGACTGGGCGTTCAGGTCGCGGAGATCAAGAAGGCGGCCTAGCTGCGCGCTTGCCCCAAGAGCCCCACAGCGATTGAACCTCGAGTGACCAAAGCCGGTTGAAATTAGCCGTTGCGCGGCATAAGAGCTTGTGCCTATAGTTAGTACGTGGCTCGCACGAACAAACAGACTGACTGTGACGACCTGTAGATGGCGCCCAAGCTGGGCTGCTGCGCGGTCTGGAGGTGAGCCGGAACACTCGGTCAACAGGGGATACGCACAGTGAACCGCTTTCAGAAACTCTCGACCGCAGCGCTCGTCGCAGCATCCTTCACGTCGACCGCCCTCGCCACGAATGACAAGCTCACGATCGGCATCGTCACCTTCTCGACATCCGACGTCGACACAAACCAGATGGTCGACACGATGAGCCAGGAAGCCAAGTCTAAGGGCTGGTCGGTGGAAACGCTCAATGCCAACGGCGATCCTTCGCAAGCGATCACCAGCATCAAGCAGCTGGCAACCAAGAAGGTGGACGCCATCATCGTCACGGTCTTCGATTCGACGGGCCTGGCGGCCGGGCTCCAGGCGGCGGCGGACGCAAAGATCCCCGTGCTTTCGGCCGGCGGCGGCATGGCAGACGGGATCGCGCTATCTGCAAGTACCGGTGCTGCGCAACCGCTGATCGACTTGATGCTGAAGGACATCGGCAAGTCCGGAACTGTACTCGACCTCACCTACCATCCCGGCATTCCGTGCCGCGAACGAGCCGACGCCTTCGATACGGCGGTCAAGGCAAATCCGGGGCTCAAGGCGACCTCGCACGAGATCAGCATCCCGGGTGCTGCCGAATCGTCGCAGGCCGCGACCAGCGCCTGGCTTGCAGCCAATGCTAACGCCAAGGGGCCGTTCGCCATCTTCAACTGCTATGACGACAACGCTATGGGCGCGATCGCGGCGCTGAAGCAGAACGGCCGCAGCGACGTGAAGGTCTATTCGTTCAACGCCACGGCGCCCGCTGTCCAGGCTGTCAAGGACGGGACGATGACCGCCACGCTCGGTGTCGATCTGACTTCGGCAGGCAAAATGCTAGTCGATCAGATTCCCGACATCCTGGCAGCCGGCGACCAGTGGAAGCCCAAATCCTTCGTGCCAGGCTATACGCTCGTCACCAAAGAGAACGTCGACAAGTTCATCAAGGACAATCCGCAGTAAGCTCTCCTGATTGTGGGTCTGGGCCGGACTTGCCTGGCCGGGCCGGAGTGCTGTCATGAGAGCCGCCATGTCCGCTGATCATTCCCTGCCCGAAACCCACGCTCCGGCAGAGGCGCCCCGCGTCCTGCCGTCAACGCAGACCGGCTATGCCTCGCCCAATGCCCGACAGCGGCGCGCGTTGCTCATGCGCCTGCTTGGAACCTACGGCACCATCATCGTGCTGGCGTCGATGCTGGGGATCTTCTCGGTGCTGGAGCCGGGGACCTTCGCAACCATCGGCAATTTTCGCAACATCGTAAACGACATGGCGATCGGCACCATTGTCGCGGCCGGCCTCACCGTGCCCCTCGTCGCCGGTGATTTCGACCTCAGTATCGGCTATGTCGCGAGTTTCTGCGGGCTGCTCGTGGTCGGGCTGTTGAGCAGCAGTGGCTTGCCGATCCTACCCGCCATCTTCCTTGTCGTCGGCCTCGGAACGGTCATCGGCATTGTCAACGGCATTGTCGTTTCGAAGATCGGGGTGAACGCCTTCATTGCCACGCTTGGCACGGGCACCATCGTCGTCGGGCTGAACTACGCCTATTCGGGCGGAATTCCGCTGCAGCTCACCCAATCGCGCGAATTCACCAATATCGCGATCGGCCGGATTGCCGGAGTGCCGCACCTCGTCATCATCATGGCCGTCGTGCTTGTACTGCTGTGGGTGATCCTCAACCGAACAGTGCAGGGCCAACACATCAAGGCCATCGGCGTCAGCCCGGAATCAGCGCGCCGCGCCGGCGTCGCCGTCGATCGCAGCCGCATCGTTGCCTTCGCCATTGCCAGCACCTGTGCTGCCATCGGTGGCGTGCTGATGGCCTCCAATCTCGGCTCCGGCCAGGTGACGGCGGGTGACAGCTTCATGCTGACGTCGTTCTCGGCCGCCTTCCTCGGCTCGGCGGCGCTGCGAGAGGGTCAGTTCCATATCCTCGGAACCTTGATCGGCGTGCTGACGGTCGCCGTCGGCAACAATGGGCTGGCCATGATCGGCGCGCCTATCTTCACTCAGTTCCTGTTCACCGGCTGCCTTCTCGTCGTCGCCGTAGCGCTCGGCGGTATTGGCCGCCGCTATGCGAGGGGATAGGCCATGGCGCAGAAGATGCTGCTCAGCCTGCGCCGGATCTGCCGCAGCTTCGGCGGCATCCAGGCACTCGATGACGTTTCGCTGGACATCGCCAAGGGCGACATACTCGGCCTCGTTGGCGACAATGGTGCCGGCAAGTCCACGCTGATCAAAATCCTGGCCGGCGCGCATGATCCGACTTCCGGCGACGTGATCCTCGAAGGGCGGCCGCAAAAGTTGTCGCCGCCGTCCGAAGCGCAACGCCTCGGCATCGAGACGGTCTATCAGGACCTGTCGCTGATCGGCACGTTCACTGCCGCCGAAAACTTCTTTCTCGGCCGCGAGATTGCGCTTGGCCGCGGCCCGGCGCTGCTGCGCTGGATCCGCCGCAAATCGATGGGCGACATCGCGATGCGCGGCCTCGAGGAACTGCACATCGAGATCCCCGGGGTGCGCAGCAAACCGGTGGATCGCATGTCCGGCGGCCAGCGCCAATTGGTGGCGATCGCGCGCGGTGCCTTTTGGGGCCACAAGCTGCTGCTGCTCGACGAGCCCACCGCGGCGCTCGGCGTACGCGAATCCCGTGAGGTGCTCGACCTCATCAAACGACTCGGCGCCCAGGGGCTGACGATCGTCATGGTCACCCACAATCTCGATCATCTCTGGCAGGTGTGCAACCGCGTGGTGGTGATGCGCAGGGGCCGCAAGGTCGCCGATCTCGCAAGTTCCGGCACCAACATGGAGGACGTCGTCGCTTATATCACCGGCGCCAGGCAGCCGGCGACCGCGCAGGCGGAAGCATGAGCGCGGCTGAAACGATGACGCTGCGCCGGCTGCTGGGCAATGCGCCGAGCCGCTGGGGGCATTGGGGTGCCGACGACGAGATCGGAGCGCTCAACTATCTGACCGCCGACGAGGTCAAGCGCGGCCTGGCGTCGGTGCGGGACGGCCGCACCTTCACCCTCGGCGTGCCGGTCGGGACTTCTGAGGGCGATGCCGTCTTTCCCGGCCGCTGGCCGGCGAAGCATTTCATGGTCGCCGACAAGGCCGGCTTCGAGAACGGTCACTGGCAACCGCTTGCCGGCGGCCTCGAATTCGCAGACGACTATATCACCAGCTTCGCACAGGCCGGCACGCATTGCGACGCGCTCGGCCACATGTGGTTCGACGACACGCTTTGGAACGGCTTCGCGGCAAGCAGTACCAATGGCGGCATGACCAAGGCCAGCATCATGCCGATCGCGGAGCGCGGGATCGTCGGACGCGGCGTGCTGCTCGACATCGCCCGGTTCCGCGGCAAACCGGCCCTTGAGCGCGCTGAAACATTCACGCATCGCGACCTCATGGAATGCGCCCGGGCCCAAGCGGTCGATATCCTGCCGCGCAGCATCCTTCTCGTTCGCACCGGCTGGGTCGGCGCACTGGCGGCGGGAAGCCAGCGCGTCGGCGATGGATATTGGGAACCCGGACTGACCTTCAGCCTCGACCTCGTGCGCTGGTTCGACGAGATGCAGATCCCCTGTCTGGTTACCGACACACTGGCCAACGAGACAACTTACGAGCCCGAGACCGGGTTGATGCTGGTGCTGCACGCCGCGCTGATGCGCAATCTGGGCGTGGCGTTCACCGAAATGGCATCGCTCGACCTGCTGGCCGCCGACTGTGCCTCGGACCGCCGCTACGAAGGCTTCTACTGCGCCAGTCCGGTCAAAGTGAGCAAGGGCACCGGCGGCGCGGCAAATCCAGTGTTCATCAAATAGCACCCAACAAGGTGGAACGGCTTATGACTTCTGCAGACGACCAGATCTGTTTCCTGCCGGCCACGGAACTGGCCCAGCGCATCCGGCGCCGCGACCTGTCGCCGGTCGAAGTGACCGAGGCCTATCTGCGCCGCATCGAGGCGCGCAACCCGGTGGTCAACGCCTATACGCTGGTTCTTGGCGACCAGGCGATGGAAGCTGCGCGGGCCGCCGAAAAGGCCGTGATGGCAGGCGGTCCGCCTGGACCACTGCATGGCGTCCCCGTCGGCATCAAGGACCTCGACGATATGGCCGGCGTGCCGACCTCGATGGGATCGTGGGCGGTGCACGACCGGGTGCCCAAAACAAGTGCCGTGGCGGTCGAGCGCCTGCTCGACGCAGGCGCCATCGTGCTCGGCAAGACCAACACGCCGGAGTTCGGCCATAAGGGCATCACCGACAATCTGCGCTTCGGGCCGACCAGCACGCCCTTCGCGATCGGCTACAATTCCGGCGGCTCGTCCGGCGGCAGTGCGGCAGCGGTCGCCGACGGCATGGCGGCCCTGGCGCAAGGCACGGACGGCGGTGGTTCGGTCCGCATCCCCGCCTCGTTCAGCGGCACCGTCGGCTTCAAGCCCTCTTTCGGCCGCATTCCTTCGGTGACTCGCCCCGACGCCTTCTTGTGGGGACATCCTCTGGTCCATATCGGACCGCTGACCCGCACCGTTGCGGACGCCGCGCTGATGACCAAGATCATGGCCGGGCCTCACAACCGCGACCCGTTCTGCCTGCCGGATCACGGCGTTGACTATGTCGGCGCCGTTGCCGGGCGGACGCCGAAACTGCGCGTGGCCTACAGCCCGCGACTGGGCAATTTTCCGGTCGAAGCCGGGGTCGCCACCGTCGTTGCCCGGGCCGTCGATGTCATGCGAGCACATGGCATTGAGGTTGATGAGGTCGAGCTCGATTTCAGGGCCGATCACAAGGAACTGGCGGCGCTTTGGGTGCGCACGATCTCGATCCACTATGCTGCAATCGCCGTGTACTGGAAACAGGAGGGCATCGACCTAATGGGCAAGCACGCCAAGGTGCTCACCCCGCAGTTCCTCGCCATGCTGGAGGGCGCCTACAAGGTGTCCGCCGTCGACCATGCGCTCGACGATGTTTTGCGCACCGGCGTCCTTGACGGCCTCGAGGATGTATTCGAAACCCATGACCTGATCGTCTCGCCGACGCTGGCCGTTCCGCCCGTCAAGAATGCCCCCGACGGCAACACGATCGGGCCGACATCGATCAATGGCGAGGCGGTCGATCCGCTGATCGGCTGGTGCATGACCTATCCGATCAACTATACCGGCCATCCGGCGATTTCGGTTCCGGCCGGCCTGACGGCGCCGGGCCTGCCGGTCGGCCTGCAGATCATCGGGCGGCGGCACGCCGACGAAACCGTTCTGGCGATGGCGGCTCAGTTCGAGCGTATGCAGCCCTGGTTCCAGAGCTATCCGGGGCTCGCTGGATAGTTGGGTGTCGGAACACCTAGATCGGAAGCTGCAGCAGCTCGGAAATCACCAGGCCGGCTGCGCCTAGGAGGGCGGCCCGGTCACCTGCATCGCCGGCAATAAATTCGATCGCGCCGCCGGGTCGTGACGGAACCATGGCGCGGACATGCTCCGCGATTGCGCCGAGCAGGCAATCGCCGCCGAGCACGACATCGCCATGCATGATGAAAATGTTGGGCGCCACCGTCTGCTGCAGATTGGCGATGCCGACGGCGACGTTGCGGGCATAGCGGTCGAGCAGCTCAGCCGCTCCCGGCAGCCGCCGCCCCGCCATGTCGACGAGGCGGGCCGAGTCGATCAGGTCTGGCTCGGGCAGAGCCGCGCGGGCGGCCTCGCGCCGGAGCCAGCTCAAGGTGGCAATGGTGTCCCAGCAGCCGCGCCTGCCGCAGCGGCAGGGCTCGCCGTCGAGCTGCACGAAAGTGTGTCCGAGTTCGCCGCCTGCGCCTGCCGTGCCACGATAGAGGTGCCCGTCGAAATAGAGTGCGCCGCCCAGCACCTCGCCCGTGTAGACGACCGCGAATTGCCTGACGCCGCGCCCGGCGCCGAACCAGCGGTCGCCGACCAGCAAGGCGCGCGGATGATGGTCGAGCTTGACCGGCAGGCCGAAGCGTCGCCCGAGATCGTCAGCGAGCGGGTAGCGGTCGAGCGCCGGCGCGAGATTGACAGCGACGATCGACCCGCGATCGGTGTCAACCATGCCGCCGACGCCAACACCGATCCCGAGAGGCGTGCGCCGGGCCCTGGAGAGAGTGTCGCCGACGCATTCAGCGATCGCCTCGATGATTGGCCGGACGGGCCCCCTGCCGTCCGGCAGGGCCATCTTGCGTTCCGATTCGATCTTGCCGTCGAGCGTCGCCACGCAGGCATGCACGGCATCCGGCATCAGCAGCACACCGCAGATCGGACGGGCATTGGGCGAGAACCACAGCGGCCGGGCCGGCTTGCCGCCGCCCGGACTGGGAGGAACCGGGTCGCTCTCGACCAGCACCTGATCGTCGATCAGCGGCTGCACGATTCCGGAAATGGTGGTGCGGTTGACCCCGGCCAGGCGAGCCAGTTCAGCCCTGCTCGTCGGCCCAAGATCGAACAGGGCCTGCAGCACACGGCCGCGATTGGTCGAGCCGACCATCGAGGACGACAGCAGCGCCTTGCGCCGGCGCGAAACCCGCTCCGCGCCGGACGCATCGCCGGGCGGCGTGAACAGAGCGCTGCGTCCGCCATTCGGGCGCCCATCGTCGGTATCGTCCATCGTCGGGTTTTTCATAAGGGGCATCCTGCCAGCTCTTCTAACCCAGGACCTTACCGGTTTCGAGCACTTTGTGCGAGCAGGCAACAAACTCGTGCATTGCCAGGAGGGCAAGGACTTGCGCGAGTGCGGGGAAAAGCTGCCCCTTGATTCTGCTGCCAAAACCCCGTGGGCGCCCGCACCTCACCGCATCCCTTTTCCCGTCGTTGCGCTGTCCAATCATCCGTTGCTAGGAGATCTGCGCTCCCAATTTCGTGGCCGCCGAATGGGAATTCACAGAATGCGACAGAGTTCTGAAAGACATTTCGTGTCTCTGGGATTGTTCAAGCCCAAGGAGACCCCATGGCTTTCGAGTTGCAGACAGCGCCCCCTATCCGTGCGGCGCAGTACATTCGTATGTCCACTGAACATCAACGCTATTCGCTGGAGAACCAGGCGATGGCCATTACAGAGTACGCGGAGCGGCGCGGATACACTATCGTCCAAACCTACGAAGACGCTGGGAAAAGCGGCCTGAGCATAAGAGGTCGCGACGGACTGAAGCAGTTACTGGCCGATGTCATGACTGGCCAAAAGACTTTCTCGGCAATCCTCGTTCTTGACGTCAGCCGCTGGGGCCGCTTTCCGGATACGGACCAGTCCGCTCATTACGAGTTTCTCTGTCGTGACGCAGGCGTTGCGGTGGAATATTGCGGCGAACAATTCGAGAACGACGGCAGCATGGTCTCTGCAATCCTCAAGAATATGAAACGGGTGATGGCAAGCGAGTACAGCCGCGAGCTATCCGCAAAGGTCTCCAGAGCGCACCTGCAGCAGGCTCGTCTCGGATTCAGCCAGGGCGGACCTGTGCCCTACGGCGTCAGGCGACTGTTGCTGGATAAAGATGGGGAGCCCCGTTACCTTCTCGGCTCTGGAGAACAGAAAGGGCTCGCTGGCGACCGCGTTCTCCTTGTGCCCGGCCCGCCAAACGAAATCGAGCTTGTTAGGCGCATCTTCAACATGTTTGTTGCTGAAGGGCAGAGCATGGCCGGCATATCGGTTCGTCTGAACAAGGAAGGAGTGCCCTCCACATACGGCGATGTGTGGACGACCGGGCGCGTCGCATCCCTCCTCAAAAGCGAGTTGATGATAGGCTACTATGTCTACAACCGAACGTCGCACAGTATGAGTAGCCAATCCAAGCCAAACACTCCCGATAAATGGGTCCGAATCCGGGTCATGGAGCCGATTGTAACGGTTCAAATATTCGAGAGGGCGCAACTCGCAAGGGGAAAGCGCGGGTACACCTATACAAAGCCCGAAATGCTCAAAAACCTGAAGCGGCTATTGAAAGAAAAGAAACGACTCAGCCTCACCGTGATCAATGCTTGTCCGTATACTGCGTCAGGACAGTGCTATGTCCGGCTTTTCGGCAGCTTGAAGGCGGTCTATGCGGCGATCGGCTACGTACCGGATCGGCGGGGAGCTCTGCGAAAGTACTCGGACGAAGAGCTTCTAGACGGATTTCGGCGGCTGCGCGCCGCTCACGGGCACCTCACCTTGTCGCTGATTAATGCGGACTCCGATTTGCCCATCTACCGTGTGTTCAAAAAGCGGTTTGGCTCGATGGCCGCGGCCTATACGCTGGCTGGCTTTCCAGGACTGGAGTCGGAGCTAAAGCTGAGCGCGGTAGCGCGTATACGGCCCAGTGGCCCGGAAAGGCTGCGACGCGACGTCTCAAATGCTCAGGGCGAAAAAGGCGCATGATACGAACAGACCGAAGCTGCGGCTCTTGAATGAGGAGCCGCGACTCTGTTCGTCACGCAGCCGTCCCGCCGCTCCCACCTGATCTCGACTAGGGCGGCGGAACGGACGGTGCCAGCTCCTGCCCTACAGGCCCGCACCTCTCCCATGCGCTCTGAACGGATCAAACCGAAGCGCCATAACATCTGAACATAGACCGATTGGGGAGATCCCAGGGTGCGGTATGCTGAGATCGTGGCGGGGTCGAGCGGGCCATAGCTGGGAACCTTACCTGGATTGCGATTTTTGCCTGCTCCTAGCGTCGAAGAGCCGTCCGGTTCACCAAATGCCAGGAAGATGCTGAAGCGTTCCCGCGCGGTCGTCTGCCCTGTGGAGAGGCCTTGCATGGGAGAACCCGAGAATCAATGCAAGGTGCGCCGCACACCTGATGGCGCATTGCGATATGTCTGCGAGAGCCAGGCGCGGCCGCGAGACAACATGGCGACCGCGTTGACGCTCGCCTTCTTGCGGAGCGTGGCGGCAGACTTCGCCTGAGGCGTCAATACCGATTTCTGGGAATAGAAATCTCAGGGCGGATAGGCAAGCTGGCGGTGAGGAGTTGCCTGCCATGAGCACACTGACCTACCGACTTGCGGGGGACTAGCGGAAACTGGATGGTTGTCTTTGAACCAGACGAATTGCATCTTTATATTGAATGTGTGGCACCGGGGACGAGCACCGACGCGACCAACTGGATCAGCGTTGATGATTTTTTCGCACGGCGGCCGACCGGCTCTGCTCACAGCCAAGCGATCGAACGCCTGGTCGAATTGCTGCGCCGCGCGCTCGACGGGGATTAGCCTCACCTCGCAACGATGCATTCCGTAACGTGGCCAGAACTCGATATTTTTCTCGGGAACAAACAGTAGGCGGAACTGCAATGTTTTTCGATGAAGGCGCCGAAATTCAAGACGGATCAGCGCAGCGGGATCGTCTTAAATTAAAACGCGCACTGCTCTATTCTGAATGCGGTCGAATTCTTATTGGGCCACGTAAGCTGCAGGGATTCCTGATTATTCTTTGACAGAACCGCACTCCCCGTGTAGGTGTCCGTGGTCCTCGGACAACGGACAGCGGCAGCGGATCGGATCAAATGAAAAGCCAGGACATCGTCGTCCTGCTCAAGCTCATCAGCCTTCAGGAGCAGGAGAAAGAAAAAGGTGTCGAAACTCTGCGCTCAGAAGCGCAGGGCCAGGATCCATACTCGGTCCGCAATCTGGAGTCTTCTCTTGGCATAAGCAAGACGGAGGTCAATGCATCCATAAATCGAAGTCTTGCCTCCGGTATCGCGGCCAGGGATAGAGATACGGGCAGAGCGAAGCCGAGCCGCAGGAACCTGCAGAATTTCATCGTGCACGGGTTGAAGTTCGTTTTTCCAGCGAAGCCCGGAGCAATGCAGCGCGGAATCCCGACCGCTTTTGCGGCGCCCATCCTAAAGAACGTGCTAATAAGCGCTGGCAGCTACATCTATGTGTGGCCCTATGCCAGCGGCCGCGACATGGGACAATCGGTGACGCCGATGTTTAAAAGCGTTCCTGAAGCCGTCCAAAGGGATGATCGGCTGTACGAGTATCTTGCCCTTGCGGACGCAATAAGACTCGGAAACCAGCGCGAGGCTGGCCTCGCGGCGGAGCGTCTTGCGGAAAGGCTCGCGCAGAAATGACCAGCATCCAAGGCCAGCTACTAGCAATGCTAAGGGCTGTCGCGGAAGCTCTAGGCGATGACCTGCGCAAGCGTCTTGTGTTCGTCGGCGGATGTACGACCGCTCTTTTCATCACCGATGCCATCACGCTCGAGGATGTCAGGGCGACTGACGACGTCGACCTAATTGTCGATCTGGCCGGCCTTTCGGAATGGGCGCAGCTCCTGGAACGGCTTCGAGAGCGGGGTTTCTCGGAGTCACCCAACGACAGTGTCATTTGCCGAATGCATCTTGGCCGGATCAAAGTCGACTTCATGCCGGACGATCCCAAAATCCTCGGATTCAGCAATCGTTGGTATGAAGCGGGTATTGAGACGGCGGTCGATTGTCCGTTGGACGATAAGCTCATCATCCGTCGCCTGACACCGGCACTCTTCGTCGCGACGAAGCTGGAGGCATACCTTGGCAGAGGTGGAAAGGATCTGCTTTCTAGCCGGGATGCCGAGGACATACTCTTGATCGTCGACGGCCGAGAAGAGTTCGTTGCTGAGCTGGGAGGCGCGGAAGACTTGGTCC
Organism: Mesorhizobium sp. M0816; assembly: GCF_040320005.1. NCBI lineage: Bacteria > Pseudomonadati > Pseudomonadota > Alphaproteobacteria > Hyphomicrobiales > Phyllobacteriaceae > Mesorhizobium > Mesorhizobium sp. M0816. The sequence continues at coordinate 34,121 of NZ_JAMYOT010000012.1, forward strand.
GTACCTATATCGGCGACCAGTTCAAAGACATGCTTGCAGCCCCAGATTTCGACGACTTTCTGGAAGGCAATATCAGAGGGCCCCAAGGCCGGGTCGAGATTGTGCGCCAGCGATTCATCGCGATAACCCAACATGCCAGCGGTGGCTGACCTGGCTTCGAAGTCGACTGGACCCCAAGCAGGACACAAGAACTCCGGACAACCGCGACCATGGTCGTGTCGGTACACGCGCTGGCTCCGCCCTATGATTCGTACTGGCAGCGATTCTGGCGCCTCGAGCCAGCTGCTCGTAGCGGCCCTAAAGCGCCGGCTGATGCGCTGCTTCGGGGCCGTTGACTGAGGACGAAAACGGTCCTGATGCGCAGCTTGAGGTTTCCGGCCTGTGGGCTGCGGATGTGAACGCGTTGCCCGACGCCGTGGCGGCCCTCGCCGATCCGGTCGCGGTGTCCTTCTGACGGCCCGGCGTTTACATTCACTCAGTTTGCAACTGGGCTTCTCCCGCACTTCTGCCCGGGAGCAGGACCGGTGGCGTGGTATGTTGAGCGATGAGGAGGACGACACCGAACCGCCGTGGCACCGGCGTGCCGGTGCTATCGCCGGAGGCACGGCGAACTCGACGACGCCGCTGCTGCCATGCTGACGCAGGTGCTCGAAGTCCAGTGCGCCACGGTGTTGAGAGCGAGCTTTGCCGCTGTGGACCGGGGAGCGTTCTCCGCATGAACTCGAGGCTGTCTCGTTCCGGAAAGTATGCTTCCAGATGTTGATCGGGCTTAACCTCGGCCTTGAGGAGGGCTTCACCCACTCCGTCAACGGTCTCCCCTCACGGTCTTCATTGTAGTCGGCTATTCCGATATCGGCCTCGCCCCCAGCCGGTCCGCTCCTTGAGCTGAAAGAGTCAGTCTGGCGTTGAGCAGCTTACGCTAACCGACAACGAACCCAACCGGCCACGTGCCATCGGATCCGGTGCCCTGCCCTGCCCTGCCCTGCCCTGCCCGCCGGCACTTGCAATCCCGCCTCTGAGTGTGCCCGATTTACTGCCGTAAAATATGATGCTTATGACAGAGAAAACATGCCGTTAGCTTGGATAGCAAGACAGTACCGCGCTCAAAAAACTGAGCAGCTGCCTTCGTGATGGCAAGAGCAGCTGGCAGCAAGAAAAGCCGGTCAGTGACGTTAACCTTTTGTTAACCCAAAACTTCTTGCCGGAGCCGGCCGAATCGGAGCTTAATGGCGCTTGTTGAGTGAATTGCTCACAAAAAGCGCCAATTCAGGTTTCGACAGAAATGAACATCTCCATGCGGCTGCCACGCTTCGAGTTCGATGACAAGATCCTCGAGCAAGGCGCAGAGATATCGCGGCGGCTTAACCAGCTCCGCATGGAAAAGTTTCCGCCAAATGCAACAAAGACACTTCGCCCTTTTTCGCTGGCGGAAGTGGCCCACTACCTCGGGGTCTCGCAGAACAATCTCAAGCGCCTCCATCTGGAGGGCAAGGGCCCCCTGCCCGAGCAGATACCTTCGGGACGCCGTTCCTATACCGCCGAACAGATGCTTGAACTGCGTCATTTTCTGGATCGGCATGGCAGGACCGAGGTAAAAAAATACGTCCCGCACCGCAAGCCTGGAGACAAGCTCCAGGTGGTTGCTGTCGTCAATTTCAAGGGCGGCAGCGGCAAGACAACAACGGCTGCCCACCTCGCCCAGCACCTTGCGCTGACCGGGCACCGCGTGCTTGCCATCGATCTCGACCCGCAGGCGTCACTTTCGGCCCTGCATGGCTTCCAGCCGGAACTCGATCGCAATCTCTCTTTGTATGAGGCGATCCGGTACGACGACGAGCGCAAGCCGATATCCGACGTGATCGTGCCTACCAATTTTCCGGGCCTGGATATCATCCCGGCCAACCTCGAGCTGCAGGAGTATGAGTACGACACGCCGCTTGCCATGCAGGACAAATCGTCCAGCGTTGGCCGCCAGTTCTTCACCAGGATTGCAAAGGCCTTGTCCGAGGTCGACGAGCGCTATGATGTCGTCGTGGTCGATTGCCCGCCGCAACTTGGCTATCTCACCTTGACCGCCATGTCGGCGGCGACGTCGGTTCTCATTACCGTCCACCCCCAGATGCTCGACCTGATGTCGATGAGCCAGTTCCTGCTGATGCTCGGCGGCATATTGAAGACCATCAAGGCCGCCGGTGCTGCGATCGAGCTGGATTGGTTCCGCTATCTGATCACGCGCTACGAACCCACCGACATTCCCCAGGCACAGATGGTCGGCTTCATGCAATCGATGCTTGCCGGCCAGATCCTTGAGAATCCCATGCTCAAGTCGACGGCAATCTCGGATGCAGGACTGACGAAACAGACGCTCTACGAGGTGGAAAAGTCGTCCTTTACGCGTTCGACCTACGAACGGGCGCTCGAATCGCTGGACGCGGTGAATTCCGAGATTGTCGCGCTCATCCATCGCGCATGGGGGCGGTCATGACGGCGCATTTTACGGCAGTAAAAAGTGGGGATTTTGCTCGTGAAATCAGCCGACTAGCTGCGAATCGGAGTGATTGAATGGCGCGCAAGGATGTATTCGGCAGCGTGATGGGCCCCGCGACGTCAGTCGCCGACAGCGGGGATGTCTCGGGCTATGCGGTTCGCGGGGCATCCCGGTCGATCATGCAGTCATTCGAGGAGCTCTCTAAGAGTTCGGTCGTCGATCTCGATCCGGCGTTGGTCGACACCTCATTCGTCTCGGACCGCATGGACGATGACGATGAAGCATTTCATGAGCTGCTGGCGGCGATTCGCGAGCGAGGGCAGGATTCTCCGATTCTGGTCAGGCCCCACCCGGATAGTTCCGGCCGGTTTCAGACCGTCTTCGGCCACAGGCGCGTCAAGGTCGCACGCCAGCTGGGCAGGCCCGTTCGTGCAGTCGTCAAGAAGATCGGCGATGAGGACCATGTCATCGCGCAGGGCCAGGAGAATGCTGCCAGGGCCAACCTGTCCTTCATCGAAAGGACGCTTTTTGCCGATCGCATTCTCAAGCGGGGCCATTCGCCGGACACCGTGAAGTCGGCCCTTGCGCTCGACGATACGACCTTCTCGAAAATGCGCTCCGTGACCAACAACATTCCCGAGCAGGTCATTGTGGCCGTCGGCGCCGCCAAGAGCATAGGCCGGGACCGCTGGTGGCAGCTTGCCAAGCTCATGGAGCATCCCGGGACCGCCGCACGGGCGGCAGAGTACGTGACAAGTGCCGATTTCGCCGAACCGGGCAGTGACGCTCGTTTTGCTCGTCTGTTCGACTTTTTGAATGCGCCGGTGAAGCAGCCGCGAGCCGCATCGAAGCCCCAGGAAAAGGCCTGGGTGCCCCAGGACAAGTCGGTCCGGGCCAAGATCACCGACACGGGAAAGGTGTTTACGCTTGCCTTGAAGTCAAAGGATGCATCGCCCTTCGGCGCATTCATCGCCGACAAGCTCGACGAGCTTTTCGAGGCTTTCAGGGCATCGGAAACGGCAAAGAAAACAGGAGACTGAAATCGCAAAAGAAAAAGGCCCCCGAACGTCACCGTCGCGGAAGCCCTTCTCACGTCTGTAGCAAGCTGAGAATCGCATTTCCCCGAATCACTGTCAAGAGTCGTTGGCGTCGTTTCGACGAGCAGTTTTCTTTTGCCTGATTGAAAGGCGAGGGAAATGGAAAGTGGTTATGCGACGACGCCCTTTGGGCGGCGGCCGATGACGCTTGCCTTGGTGCAAGCGAACACGGCATCACGAAAGATTCCTGAAGGGGCCGCCGTCGAGAAATGGCAGGTGTATCGCTGGCTGTGCGAGGGCAAGACGATCATAGGCGTGGGAGATCGCGCCCTGGCCGTCCTCAGCGGACTGCTGTCGTTCTATCCGGACGATCAGATCAGCGAAGAGAACGGGCTGATGGTCTATCCCTCGAACGCGCAGCTGTCACTGCGGGCGCACGGCATGGCCGATTCCACGCTGCGCAGGAATCTGGCCGAACTGGTGAATAGCGGACTGATCATCCGCCGAGACAGTCCAAACGGCAAACGGTTCGCTCGCAAGGCAAAGGGCGGCGCAGTCGAGGAGGCGTTCGGGTTCTCGCTGGCGCCACTGCTTGCACGGGCCGCGGAGTTTCAGCAGGCTGCCGAGCAGGTCCGCGCCGACAGCCGGGCGCTCAAATTAACGCGGGAGCGGATCACCCTCCATCGGCGCGACATTCACAAGCTGGTCGAAGCCGCGATCGACGAGGGCGCGCCTGGCGACTGGGGAACCATTTGGAGGCGGTTCAGAGCAATCGTGGAGGCTATTCCTCGGCGGGCAGGGCTGTCGGAGCTGGAAGCGATTGTTGCGGAGCTCTCCTTGCTGCACGACGAAGTGGATATGATGCTGGAAAGCTTCATGAATTCCACGAATGCTAGCGGCAATGAGTCCCAAAACGAGCGGCAGCAATCTGATTCAAACACAGACTCCACTTTTGTATTTGAACCAGCTTTAGAACAAAGCAGGGCGACGGTCGAACCAAGAACGGCCTACGCCGAGAAGCCGAAAGGGTTTCCGATAGGACTTGTGCTGAAGGCCTGTCCCGAACTTGCCGACTATGCCGCCCACGGAATCGCAAGCTGGCGCGATTTGATGATTACCGCCGCCCAGGTGCGTGGCTACCTTGGCGTGTCGCCCTCGGCGTATGAGGAGGCTTGCCATGTGATGGGCCAGGAGGTCGCCGCGATCGTGATTGCCTGTATCCTACAAAGGGCGCAGCATATCAACTCGGCCGGGGGCTATCTGCGCGTGCTGACCGAAAAGGCGAGGGCAGGACAGTTCTCGGTCGGACCCATGCTGATGGCAGCGCTTAAGGCCAATGGCACGACGGCAAGAATGACCGGCTAGGGGCTGGAAATTCTTGTACGTAAGGCTGCCGCTGCTGATAGTCCGCGCGCGGTCGAGGAGGCGAATGGCAAAGTGGTGTTATGAGATCGACGTGCCCAGCAGCTCGCAAGCTGGTCTACGCAATCAGAAGCCACCAAGCAACGTCATGCGCGCGCGGGCTTGAAACCAGTCGACAAGCGCCATATGTTTTGCACAGTAAACGCGGCGACTAATATGACAAGGAACTCCATGGGGCAGGCCCTCAAGATATCCGTGCAGAATGAGCCTCTGGTTTTGTCCTATATGGACCGGGCCGGGAAAATTGCCGTTGGCCAGGTGGCTGACAGCTTTGGAATGTCCAAGGGTCAGTTGGCTCAGACGGCCGGGCTTGCCCGTGAAACCCTCTATCGGCTGGAGCGCAGCCGCACGGCCAAGACCCAGAGCCGTCTGCGCGAGATGCTCGAGATCATCAGCCGCGTGACGGAATGGGCCGGAGGCAAGGAACAGGCCATGGCCTGGTACCGAGCCCAGCCGCTGCCGGCATTCGGTGGACGCACCGCCGAAGCCCTCGTGAAGGACGGCAAGGCAGCTGCTATTCGCGACTACCTCGATCACATGGCCCTGGGTGGCTTTGCTTGAGGTTTGTCGGAACCTGCTACAGGGCGCATGATCCACGTTGGGCATTCAAGCCGAGTTCCGGTGATGGAGCGGCGATCAGGGGTGCTCGGTTCAATCCCAAAGGTGTGCCCGCGCTTTATCTGGCGCTGACCGTCATGACGGCAGTCAAGGAAGCCGACCAGGGCTTCGCGCATCGCATTGACCCCTGCGTGCTGTGCTCCTATGAGGTGGACTGCGAGGATATCACTGATCTGACGAGCGAGCAGGGGAGGGGAGGATCTTCTGTCACGCTTGCGGACATGGCCAGCGCCTGGGCCACGGCTCTCGGTAACGGCGAGCGACCTGAATCCTGATCTATATATGACCGGCTGCGGCCTCAAGGCATCGCTGGAATTCTGGTGCCGAGTTTTGCTCCGGGCGCGGAGACGGAGGACCGCAATATGGTGCTCTGGGACTGGGGCCCGGATCTTCCGCACAAGGTGAACGTGTTCGATCCGAGCGGTCGGCTGCCGAAGGACCAGCTGTCCTGGCGATGAAACGGGCCGGATGGGCAGAGCGGTCCCGAACGACAGAAGTGACCAATTCATTTAGCGAAAATGCCTGGTCAGGGTGGAAGGCGTGCGCGGATCCCGAGAGGAACGGCAGGGGAGGGGGCTTTTGCCACCTTAGAGACCGGAAGCCTTGGTCAAGTTGATGCGGAAGCGATCTCTGCGGCGCTGATAGCGGCGGGTCATCTCCGCGGAGGCATGGCCGAGCTGTTTTTGCACATAGCGTTCGTCGACCTCGGCCGACGAGGCGAGGCCGGCGCGCAGTGAGTGGCCGGCGAATTTCTTGGCCCGTTCGCCCTCCGACAGATCGCCGCGCACGCCGGCTGCGAGCGCCGTGCGCTTGACCAGGCGTGCGACCTCCTGGTCGTTCAAGCGATCGGCACCGACGGCTCTGCCTTGACCAGCAACGCGCCGGAACAGAGGTCCGTGCGCAATGCGCGCCAGTCTTAGCCAGGTCTGCAGAGCGACCACAGGGCAGGTGGCGTCGGAGGAGCCGCGGCCGATTTCGACCTCGCGCCAGCCGGTTTTGCCGCGCAATGTGACAAGCAGACCCTTCTCGGGAAAAATCTCGACCCAGCCGCGTCCGTCCTCGGTCTGATCCCTGCCGACGTCGAGGCCGACGATTTCGGATCGGCGAAGGCCGCCGGCGAAACCCAAAAGCAGCATGGCGCGATCGCGCAGACCACGCAGCGTGCCGCGGTCGAGGGTCTCGAGCATGGCGATCAGATCCTCAGGCAGGATCGCTTCCTTCTGCCGGGGAGGGGAGGCGTGGGTGTTGCGAACGCCAGCCATCACCGTGGCGATATGCCGATCCTTGCGGTCGAGCGGCTGGCCGCGCTGGGCAAAATTCCAGGAGAGCGACGAAAGCCGGCGCTCGATGGTTGAAACGGTGTTGGGCTTTTTGTCGCCAGTGGCCGTACCTGACGCGCAGGCGGCGATATAGAGCCCGACGACCTGAGGATCGGGCGGGAACATCTCGATGCCTTGGCGACGGCACCAGCTCGAAAAATGCTTCCAGTCGGCTGCGTAGGCGCGGCGCGTGTTGGCCGAACTCGCCGCCTCGATATAATCGCGCGCGCGGCCGGCGAGCGCCTCAAGATGCGCAGGCAGGCTGGGATTGGCAAGAATGGCTGGAAGGGGAGGGGACGAGGCTAGGTCGGCATCGCCCATCTGCATGACGATATCGACGATGTCGGGCATGTCGTCATCGCCGGAAGCAGCGGATGATCGTTGCGCGTCGCCAGCCATGCTCATGCCGCTTCGATATCCGTTTGGGAGAAGTCCTTGCCGATGAAAAGCAGCGGTTCATCTGCACGCTTTGCCAAAGCATAGGAGAGGCAATCGGCAAAATTCAGCGCCGCCGGGTGGTGGCCTTTGCCGTAGGTCAGCCAACCTTGGGTCGCCAGATCAACCAATTCGGAGTCGACAGGAATGATGTCGGCCTCGATTTTGCGCAGCCAAAGATCGATCTCGGCCAATACGTGTTCGCCGCGCCTGCTGACCAGCACCATGCGTGCCTCGAGCACGCAGGTTGCCGGGACCAGACGGATTGGGTCCAAGATCAGCGCTCGTTCCAGCCTTGCTGCCTCAGGCTCGCTCCGAAGGATCGCTACAACAGCTGAGGTATCGATCACCATCAGTTCGGGATTCCATGCTCGTCATACCCGATGATCTCCTCGTCGCTGCGACTATCCAGTTCAGGCAATCGTGCCACTCTTTCTCGGATGGCGCGCAATTCTGTCAGCAGACGCTCCTGAGCGGTCTCTCCAAAGCCCAAGCGATGCAAGCGATCGCTAAGGGCCTGATGAATGGCTGCCGTCTTACTGATGCCCTGGCGGCGTGCGAGTTCGTCGGCGAGAGCCACGGTGGCCGGATTTTTGATGTTCAGAGACACGAAAGACTCCAAAATTCTACCTTTCGGGTGCATTCTACCATGGCTCCGAAGGCTCGTAAACAACGAACGATAATGCAAGATTATCGTTCGTTGTGGAGCTACGACGGGCGCGGCGGTTTGTTCGCATTATCGTTGCCAGAAGCGCCGCGCTCGTTCATCCTCATTGACGATGATTCTTCGCCCCAAGCCGTCGCTCCGCCACAATGCTCACCCTGCCGGGATCGAACTGGTCACCACCGTGGCGCCGGTGCCGTCCTGGTTGCGACGGGCGGTCGACGGCCCGCAAAGCCTTGACGAGGCTGCGGTTGTGGCAGGCGCAACGATCGGCGCGCTCGACGCTGTCGTGCGCCGGCAGGAGCGGTGGGCCGGGGCCTGGCGGCAGCGCTTGGCGCTCGCGGCGGCAGCTTCGACGTCGCGAAAGGCGGGCCGCGTCGAGGATGACGGCGCCCTGCGTGACGCGGTGTGTCTGACCCGTCCCGGCGATGACGTCGGGCCGGCCGGCCGCATCCTGCTCGCCTGGCGCCGGCTGACTTTCCTGCCGGCAGAGGATCTGCTGACGGAAGCTGTGCTCGCCGCCGCGCTGGACGAACTCGGTCACGGAGGCGACGACGAGGCGGTGAGCGATCTGATCGAGGATCTCCGCCAGCTTTCCGGGGCGGAGGGCGTTGTCGCGGTGCTGACCGGCGCCTTCGCGGCTGCTGAGCGCCATGGCTTCGGACGCAGTTTCGGGTCCTGGCTCGCCGACGTCCTGCTCGCGCAACGGCTGGGCTGGCAATATGCGGTGCCGCTGCTGGGAGCGCAGTCAGGATCGGGCGGGTACACGCGTGGCGTGCGACCGAGAATAACCAGCCTGGCGGAGAGGGACCAGGGGCCAGGCCGGGAGAGCGTGCAGAGCCTCCTTGTGGCTCAGGCGCGCGCCGCGCTGCGGGCCGTCGAGCTTTCGGCCGAGCTCGATCGTCGTGCCCAGCGGCTCATCGCCGTTGCACCGAAGCTGCGGGCAAAGGGATCGGATGCTGTAGTCGAAAAACTGCTCTCCGACGATGCGATTGTCGCGTCCCAGCCCATTCCTGGCATGAGCGAGCGAGGTCTGCGGCGCCTGTTTGACAGGCTGGTCGACTTTGGCGCCGTGCGAGAATTGTCGGGTCGGCCGACCTTCCGGCTCTATGGGCTGTAGCGATGGCGGACCGGACGGGAACTCAGCGAAAGGATAACCAGCGCTTGCTGGTCGATACCGAACTCGAGCACCTGCCGCCGGAGCTGCGCTGGCGTGAATGGATGGGCCGGATTGAGGCGGTCATCTTCGCCGCCAGCGAGCCCGTCATGCGTGAGACGCTGGCGCGGGTCGTCGGAAAGAGCTGCAACGTCGATCTGATCATCGACGACATTCGCGAGGAACTGCGCAACCGGCCCTATGAGCTCGTGTCGGTCGCCGGAGGATGGCAGCACCGAACCAGGAAAGCGTTTGCCGACGTCATTCGCGGTGCATTTGGCACAGCAACGGGCCAGGGCGCGGATAGAACGCGGTCAAAACCCCTGTCGCAGTTCGAGGCGCTGGTGCTGATGTGCATTGCATACTTCCAGCCGATCACCCGTGGCGAGCTGTCATCCTTCTTCGGCAAGGAGGTTTCACGCGATCTGATTGGCGTACTGCGCGAGCAGGAATTCATCACCTCGGGACCGCGCAGCCCACAGCCCGGCGCCCCCTACACCTACGTGACGACCAAAGCCTTCATGTCGCACTTCGGTTTCGACACGCTGCGCGACTTGCCCGATTTCGAGGCGCTCGAGGACGCCGGACTGCTCAGCAAGGAGAAGCTGCTGGCGGGAGAAATTCCGGCCGGGCTGGCGAGCGAGGAGGAGGAAGGCGAAGAGGAAGAATTAGAGGCTGACCGCGTTGAGGACCAAGTGCCCTAGAGATCGTTGCGCCCTTGGCGAGAGGCGGCAATTCAGGACCAGGACGACTGATCGTGCGGCAGCCGATGATCGGGATCATGGACCGCGACGCGATCCTCTTCGACAAGATTGGCCGAGAAGATCGTCAGATTGGTGCCGCCGGCATGGCGCAGCGACGGAAACAGGATACCGCGAAGCCCAGCCGTGATGACCAGGTCCGCGAGCTTCCACGATGGCGGGACCTTCCTGTCGATGCGGGCGATCTGGCGCCACGCACAATCCCATCCTTGCCAGATGTCGTCCCAGACGTTTGGGTCGAACCCCTGCGAAAGGTCGGCGACCTCGGCGAGCGTGATCTTGTAGGCTGCAAGGGTGGCCGGCGGGATGATGCTGGCGCCCTGCTTGTATTCATCGAGGGCCGTTTGCGGCGCGCGTGACAGGTAAAGCGCCTCGACGCCCGGTCGATTGAAGCGGCCGCCGTCGATCGCCGCGCCCGCACCGCTGATGGGCAGGAATGCCCATTTGGGTGTCAGATAGCGGTGAAAGATCTCGTCCGGGCCGACGTGGGTGATTCTCACCCGCGCGCCCCGTTCTCGAGATCCCTGATGAAGGCCAGAACCGCCTCGACCTGGCCGTCCGCAACGAGCTCGGCCGCCGTGCGATGGCCATAGTCGGCGATGGGCTCGTTGCGATACCAGTAGATCGCCTTGTCGACGTTACCGGTGAGTTCCGTCGCGGCCGAAATCACCTTCACCATTTCGCGCATCCGGCCCTGCAGGCGTTCCGATGCGGGATTGCGCAGCGTGTTGCGATGAACACCGGTTAACTGCGCCAGGTTGGCCACCTTCACGCCGAGGGCCTGCGACAGGCGTTTCGGCGAGATATAGGGCGTGCGTGGTTCCTGCAAGCTATCGACAAAGCCTGAGACCACCGCGGAATGTGCGAGCTGTGCGTGGGTCATGGCAAATCTCCGACCTCTCATACGCACAATATATGCACATTAAAGCGCATAGCAAGTGAACAGAGGCCTTTCCTCATAGCGGTTGCCGCCCGGAAAATGCGGGCCGACTATCTCGGCGCCCTTCCGGTCGGGAGAATGACATGCTGGTCGGCATGGTGACCGACCGCGATATCGTGATGCGCGGTGTCGCCGAGGAGCGCTCAGCCGGCAACACGACCGTTCGCGAGGTCATGTCCGAGCATGTCTATGCCATTTGCGGATCAAGCGGATGATGCGCTTGTTGCCGATCCTGTGTTCGATGAAGCGAACCAGCCTTTCCTGACTGACCGTCCCGAAGAAGTTCTGGGTGTCGGCGTCTACGATCCAGTTCACCTCCCGTTGGTCAATCGCGATGTACAGGGCATCCAATGCGCCGTGTGGTCCTCTTCCGGGCCGGAACCCGTAGGAGAAACCGCAGAAGTCGCCTTCATAGATGCATTGAGCACCGTGACTGTTGCATCCTGAACGATCTTGTCTTCCAGTCGCTGTTTCCCATCCGCCTTCGGTATAACCCCCCGCTGGACTCGTTTGTGCAAATACTCAAGCCGAAGCTCGAGGGCGCTGACGAGCCCCTCTGGCATCTTCCCCATTCCGCCGCTACCACCCCTTGGCTGAGAAGCTCGCACAATCGGCGACCATCGCCCTCATACGCGTCAATCCGATGGTGGGGGCCTTTCACGAAGTCCAATTACTAGCGGAAGGGACAGCACACAGAGTCCCGCCATCATGAGGAACCCGGGCGGGCCATAGGCTCCATAAAGCTGACCTGATACCCAGACAAGGCCCGCGGTGGCCAGCCCCGGGCCGATCGCGTAAAGGGCCTGCGCCGTGGCGGCAAGATGTGCCGGCACGCTGCTGGCGATAACACGCATACAGGCAAGATGCAGCAGTGCGAAGGTAATGCCGTGAAGCGGTTGCACGAACGCAAGCATCCAGATCGCCGCCGTTTCCGCTTCCACGACCCAGCGCAGGATTCCGGCCACCGCGGCCAGAGCAGCGGCCCCGGCCACGCCAAGCCGGCGCAGCAGGATCGGCCCGACCACAACGAACACCACCACCTCCGCTCCGACGGCTTCCGACCAAAGTATGCTGCTCGCCGCCGTGCCGACCCCGGCCGCCGTCCAGCGGATGACCGAGAAGGTGTCATGCATTGCATGGCTGCCATAGATCAGCGCCGCAATCATGACGATGCGCCGGAAAGTCGGGAGACCGAGCAGCTCGCGCAGCCCGCCGATTACGCTTTGCCCGACCGGGTCCGCAGCCCGCTCGGCGCCGGTGTCTGATTCCGGCACCAGCGCGGCGGCAGCCAACGCTCCGGCGAGCAGCGCGGCGTACATCCATATAATCGCATCCAGCTCGAAATCTCCGAGCACCTGGCCAGCCGCGAGGGTGCCAGCAACGAAGGCCGCTGATGCCGCACCCCGCACCCAACCATACTCAAAACCCGGCTCGCGCACCGATGCGCGCGCCGCAAGGGCGTCGGCGAGGGTTGTGATCGGTGCCAGCCCGGCTGACTGGGCCAGATAGACGACCAACAGAAGAAAGACGCCTTGCACGGCAGCCAGCCCAAGCGTCGCCGCTGCCGCGATCCCGATGCAGACCGCCAGGGTGATGCGGAGGGCACCGAGAAGATCTGCAATTCGATTGGCGAGCGGTCCGGCAATCAGCCGGGCTGCGTTGCCTAGCCCGAACAGAACGCCCAGCTCTTCAGGTGTCAGGCCGCGCGCCTCAAAATACCGTGGCCAGAACGGGGACGCTGTCCCGAATGCAGCATACATTGCGGCATAGAGCGCTAAAAATGCCAGCAGCGGGCCAAGGCGTGCCATGCCAAAGTTCTGCCACGGACGCGCCTCGCGCTACAGGGGGGATCTGGAGAATGATGCTTCTTCTGCGAATAAACTCGGCCCCGCTGAAGCGGCTTCGACACGCCACGTTGACCCAGAATATGATCACCTTGATGCCGGCGCTCGCGGTCGATGCCATGCCGGAATGCCCGCACCCCGCGAACATTCCGCAAAGATCAGGACCTAGGCCCTCAAGCCTTGCCTAGCCCGAACGTCACGATGGGTGATCTTCCCGGGAACATATTAGCAATTCGAGAGTTGGCGTCGGTGCAATACAAGGAGAGGTGTGCGCGTCGCCCGCTTTCGTTGAAGGCCGACTTTTCACTTTCACGATGTCCTGCAAAAATGAAGATCGCCCAGATTGCACCTCTTATCGAATCTGTACCCCCCAGGCTCTATGGCGGGACCGAGCGCATCGTTTCATATCTGACGGAAGAGCTGGTTCGACAGGGCCACGAGGTGACCTTGTTCGCCAGCGGTGATTCACGCACTTCGGCCGAACTGGTGGCGTGTTGCGATGTTGCACTGCGCCTGAATCCCAAGTCCCAAAACCATATTCCCTACCACATCATGATGCTTGAACAGGTCCGTAAACGGGCGGATGAATTCGATGCACTGCATTTTCATGTCGATGTTCTCCACTTTCCGATAATTCGAGAGTTCGCGCAGCGAACCGTTACCACGCTTCATGGCAGGCTCGACCTTCCGTTCCTGGCGCGGCTTTACGCGATGTTCGACGACATTCCGCTGGTCTCGATTTCCGATGACCAGCGCCGGCCCATGCCGCCGGTCAATTGGCTCGGAACGGTCTACCATGGCCTGCCGCGTGATATTCTTCCATTCCGGCGGAAAGCCTCGGGATATCTGGCATTTCTTGGCCGCATCTCACCGGAAAAGGGCCCGGAAGTGGCGATAGAAATCGCCGCCCGCGCTGGAATGCCGCTGAAGATCGCGGCCAAAATCGACGCGGTTGACCAATCATTTTGGGCGGAGCGAGTTGAGCCCCTGGTGCTTCGATATTCGAATGTCGAGTTCATTGGCGAGATCGATGAGCAGCAGAAGGCGGAGTTTTTGGGCAATGCGACAGCGCTGCTGTTTCCGATCGACTGGCCCGAACCGTTCGGCCTTGTAACCATCGAGGCAATGGCCTGCGGCACCCCGGTGATAGCCTTCAACCGCGGCGCCGTTCCAGAGGTCATCGATGATGGCGTGTCCGGATTGATAGTGGACAGCGTCGACGAAGCTGTGGAGGCTGTACGGCGGATAGGCGGTCTCGATCGCGCACGGGTACGGGAAACTTTTGAAAGGCGGTTCATGGTCGGGCGCATGTGCAGCGACTATATGGCGGTCTACCGCTCGCTCGCCGGCAACAAGCGATTTGCATTTGGCTCTCGAAATGGCCGCGCTGAAATGCAGCTGGTCAGGCCTGTTTGATCGAACCGGCCTAGAACCGATCGGCTTCGAGCCGCTTTTGATCGCGCTTTACAGCAGAATTCGCCAATCATTCGCCAAGAATTAGAACGAGGCTCTCCGCGATCGCGCGCCGAGTGCTGGATCGACGCGAGACGCTGTTGATGAGGATGGTTCGGCGCCGGCCTTATAGGGGAGCATGTGTGCCTGCGCAGCCCAAGTCTCCACCGCCCAAGTCTCTTTCGAACAGGAGGGCTGACATGACCACTGAAGTCGAAGCACGCAAGCTTGATCCCGCTGTGGCTCTCCCGGCGCTCGACGAATCGGCGCCGCGCGAGCCGCATAGGCAATTTGCTCTCAAGCACGAGGACTGCTTCATCGTCGCGGACAGCTACGGCGACATACGCGGCACCGGCGACGGGCTTTTCCGCGACGATACGCGTGTGCTGTCGCGCTTCCGTCTGTTCGTCGGCGGCCGCATGCCCTCACTGCTTGGCGCCTCGCTGTCGCAAGACAACATCCTATTCACCGCCAATCTGACAAATCTGGCCACCATCGGGCCGAACGGTAGTGAAACGCTGCCGGGTGTCGTGCACATCGATCGGACCCGGTTCATCTGGCAAGACCGCATGTTCGAGCGCGTCATCTTCACGAACTACTCCGCGCGCGATGTGCTGCTGCCGGTCCGGTTCGACTTCGACGCCGATTTCCGTGACATGTTTGAGGTGCGCGGCACTACGCGCAGCCGGCGCGGTCGCGCGCATGAAGCGCGGGTGGGCGAGTCAAGAGTGACGTTTCGCTACGAGGGCCTCGACAATGTGGAGCGCCAATCCGTCATCGCTTTTTCGATGACGCCCCATCAGATGCACCCCAATCACGCCGAGTTCCTCATTCTGGTGGGGATGCGCGACAGCAGAGCGCTCCATCTGGAGGTCGGTCACAGCGAGGAAATCCCGTCCAGTGATCGCTTCCGCGCGGCCGCGGCGCGAGCGCGGTTTGCCATGCGCTCAAAGCGTCGACAGGGCGCCACCGTCTTCAGCTCCGGCCGCGTATTCAATGACTGGCTCACGCGCACCCGCGCCGACATAGCGTTGCTGACCACTGATCTGGAGACCGGGCCTTATCCGTACGCCGGTATTCCCTGGTTCTCGACCGCCTTCGGCCGCGACGGCGTCATTTCCGCCTTGCAAATGCTGTGGCTCAACCCTGACCTTGCCCGCGGGGTCCTAGCGTTCCTTGCCCGCTATCAGTCGACAGAGACTTCGATATTTGACGATGCCGAGCCCGGCAAGATCATGCATGAAACGCGCAAGGGGGAGATGGCTGTGCTGCGAGAGCTACCGTTCGGCCGCTACTACGGCGGCGTCGACACCACTCCGCTCTATGTTTACCTGGCCTGGTCCTATGCCGATCGCACGGGCGATGACGAGTTCGTCGATCGCATGTGGGACTCGCTGTGTGCGGCCATCGCGTGGATGGAGGAGGTAGGAGCCCGCAACGGAGAGGGTTTCGTGACCTACAGCAGGGCGGCAGATACGGGGCTTTTCAACCAGGGCTGGAAGGACAGCGCAGACGCTATCTTCCATAGCGATGGGACGATACCCAGGGGACCAATCGCACTGGTCGAGGTGCAAGGTTACGTCTTCGCAGCCTATCAAGGCATGGCTGCGCTGGCCGCCAAGCGCGGCGATGTCGCCAAGGCAGCGCACTGGAGCGGCATGGCAGAAAGGATCCGCAACGCAGTGGAGACGCAGTTTTGGATGCCAGACCGCAATTTCTATGCCTTGGCAATCGACGGCGAAGGCAAGCAATGCGCGGTGCGCGCCTCCAACCCCGGTCACCTGCTTTATGTCGGGCTACCGTCAGCTGAACGGGCGCAATCAGTTGCCGAGCAGCTGTTATCAGCCCATCTCCACAGCGGTTGGGGCGTTCGGACTTTGGCCGACGACGAGCTTCCATTCAATCCGATGTCCTATCACAACGGCTCGATCTGGCCGCACGATACGGCAATCTGTGCCGCTGGGCTCGCCCGCTACCAGGAGCGCACCAGTGTTGTGAAGCTTATGAGCAGCATGTTCGAGGCGGCGGTCCGTTTCAACATGCGGCTCCCGGAGCTATTCTGCGGGTTTACGCGTGCGATCGGTGATGCGCCAGTGGCCTATCCCGTGGCTTGTCTGCCACAGGCATGGTCCGCCGGATCCGCCTTCATGATGCTGCAAGCCTGTCTCGGGATTCGGATCGATGGTTGGAAGGGCGAGATCAATGTCGAACGCCCTCGGCTGCCGATAGGCATCGACAACATCGTCCTCCGGCACTTAGCGGTCGGTGACGTGAAGGTCGACCTCACTTTTCAGCGCGTCGGCGACCGCATCGTCTGCTATCTCGACGAGCGACACGAGGGCCTCGTGCCGCTGGTTGTGCGCTCTTAACTGTGGGCGGCTGCAAAAAAATGGTCGTGCATCAGGCAACCGAGCCCCACCCGACCGGGCTCCAGAGCGGTTGTACTCTTTTTGGCGAAGGGCGGTTTCGGTAAGATAGCCGGAGCGCAGGCCGTGGGCGGAGAAGGCTTGCGGGTCGAGCCCGGCCTCGGCGACGCGGCGCTTCAGGATCAGATTGACGGCCTGCGGCGTGAGCGCTCGTTTTTCGAGATTGCCCACCGGTCGATGCCGCGAAACACGGCGGCTTCAGATATTTCGGCGCGCTCGAGCCACGATTGCAGCACCGTCACCGGGCGGCCGACGAGCAGTACAGAGGCGTCGCTGTCGGCCTGTGTCGTCTTGGTTCGGCCGAGCCGGATCGACAGACGCGTCCACTAAGCCGGACCAACGGAACGACCGGTGTGGGGCCGGAACCTGACCGTCCGTGATTGGGAGCCACATGGCTAAAGCGGCTGTTCCGCTATTGAGCCTCGACAGGCGTCCTAGGGATCCGCGGCGTCGAGTTCAATCGCGAATCCCGCATCGATCGCGCTTCGCGCAATGAGATCGCCAAGTTCCCAGTCCGTCAGTTCGCAAAGGGAAGCATTCTCCTGATAGTGTGGCTAACCTCGGATATCGAAATCCTCGGGCTGCCGATGTTGTCGATCAGGTAGCGGACAATCGCTTGGCGAACGTCCAACAAGGTAGGCGTCTGCGCGAGCGCAGGCATCACCGGCCCTATGAATGGAGCTGTGGTTCTGCGGCCACGGCTGTTTTGAAGTCGAATGCGACGGGCACACCGTGAATGATGCATGCTGCCCCCACTAACTCCTCCAGTTCGCGGTCGGTAGCCTTGCATGCCGGCATGAGCGTTCGGATGGCACGGATTGCCTGTGCGATGGAGAGGAAGTGGGCCTTGCCCCTAGAGAGCACATAGGCTTCGGCGGCTCTTTCAACCGTGACGGTGTGAAAAGTATTGGTCATGTGAGTTCCTCCCTGAAACCCAAACCAACACGATTTATGGCACCAATTCGGCAGCCTGCAAGGGTTTGTCCGATTCCGAACAGTTAGGCGGAGGCTAGGCCGAAGTGACTTTGCTCCTCCTCGCCGTAAGCACCGTGTGTGAGTTTTATCATTCCAACGCGATCGACGATTGCGATCTCGCCGCGTTTGGCGTGAACCAGCCCCCGATATTCAAGCATTTGGAGGGCGGTGGTAACGCCGGGGCGCCGGGCACCAAGCATGGTCGCCAGAAATTCATGCGTCAGGTAGATCTTGTTTCCTTCGGCGCGGTCTTGGACCATCAGCAGCCAGCGGGCCAACCGCTCCTCGATTTTGGAATGGCCGTTGACCAGCGCGGTCCGGGACGACTGCACGAGGAACGCGTGGGCATAGCGAAGCAGCGACTCGCGAAGGGACTGGCTTGCTGCAATCGCAGCGCGAAGGTCTTCAACGGGCAGAATCCAGCCATTGCCGGCGACCTGGATATAGGTTTCATTGGGAGATCTGTCTTGACCGAGAATAACGGCAACCCCTGTCATGCCATCGTGGCCGACGATGCCGACCTCGCTTTGCCGCCCCCCGGTCATCGTAGCGACCACCGACGCGATGCCCATCTCTGGAAAATACACACGCTCGATCGGCTGATATGCGACCTCCAACTGGTCTTTGATGTCGAGTTCGACGTGATGTTACCCGGACACCGATTGCAGGCCATTGCTAACGACCGCTCCTTATGATTGGGAAATTTTCTTCGGAGGTGAGTTCGATCTCGCCTTTGACTGCGGTAATCCAAATGGGCCGAAAGATATCGACGCGGTGCTAGTGTTGCAATCGTTCGGCACCCCAGTTTGCTCTCCAAAGCTGCTGGAGAGAGGGGTGCCACTAACCTCTCCTGCCGACCTGGTTCACCATAACCTGCTGCATGAAACGTCTGATCGGCACGATTGGAAAGTTTGGGCTGGGCGATTTGTGCCGAACCTTCTTGACGTGAACTCGGGTGAGGTCTTTCCCAGTGCCGATATGGCCTATCGTGCCGCGGCCATGGGCCAGGGCGTCGCGATCGGAGACCTTCTCTGTGCTCCACGAAGAGATCACCAAGGGAGAACTGGTCCTGCCGTTCAAGGATATGCAGATCTCTGACGACACGGAGGCCTATTACTTGTGTTGCAGAAGAGATTGCTGGACCGACCCTCGTATCGCCGCATTCCATCAATGGGTATCGGCCGAGGCAACGTGGTCCTGAAGGCCGGGACGGTCAGGCGCGCCCCAAACGGCGACAATCGGGCGCGGCCATTTAAGTCGCATAGCATCGTATCCTGGAACTTCGAGGTGTCTACTCATAGAACACTGCATGGGGATGCCTTCAAGATCGTCCAGACACTACACGGTCACGTACTGGTTGCGCCTTGTCAGATGTGGCCAGCGTTCTCGCTGTTGGCGGACCACGGCAATTGTCCGCGAATGCGGCTAACGCTTCGAACTGGCGATTGAAACAGCTGGCCTGGAAACCCGCGCGAAGGGGGTGCTTCCCACCTGCGCAGTCCGTGGAGCTTAGCGCATTAGATCGGCGTACAAACGCAGCGGGAACTTTTAGCCCCTCGCGTCCATTTCCTGATCGATGCCCTGGAGAGTTCCGCCATGAATGTCAGCGATGAAAGGACTGTATCGCTTTGGGCGGCAACCGAAGTCGCGCCTGAGGCGGTTCCGCTCGAGCGGAGTGAACAGGTCGATGTCGTGGTCGTCGGATCTGGCATTGCCGGACTGTCGGTCGCCTACGAACTGGCCGTCGCCGGGCAAAAGGTGGCAGTGCTTGATCGCGGCCGGATCGGAAGCGGCATGACGGCACGCACCACCGCGCATCTGTCATCGATCTGCGACGATTATTTTTCGGAACTGATCAAATTGCGCGGCGAGGAACTGGCGCGGATTTACTACCGAAGCCAGTCGGCCGTTATCGACCGTATCCAAGCAATCCAAGAGGCGGAGGGTATTGCGTGTGATTTCCGCCGCCTCGACGGCTTTCTGTTTCCGGCGTCAGGCAGAAAGGAATCCGTCATCGAGCGCGAACTGGACGCCGCTCTGAAGATCGGAGTCGACGTCGAGAAAATCGTGGGCGTGCCGCTTGCTGGGTTTTCGGACGCGCCCGTCCTTCGTTATTCCAATCAGGCGACATTCCACCCGCTCAAATATCTCCGCGGGCTGGCTGCCGGCATCCGCGCGCGCGGCGGCGCGCTTTATGCGGATACCATCGTCGACAAACTCGAGGAGACTGACGGCGGCGTGCGCGTAACCACGGTCTCAGGCTTTGCCGTGTCTGCCAAATCGGCCGTTGTCGCCACCAACTCGCCGATCAACGATCGGGTCGCCCTTCATACCAAACAAGCGCCCTATCGGACCTACGCGATGTCATTCGAGATCGCGCGCGATATCCTACCGGATGCGCTGTATTGGGATACTGAAGACCCTTATCACTACGTTCGGCTTCAGCCTGGCAAAGGTCGGACCGACTTCCTGATCGTCGGAGGTGAAGACCACAAAACAGGACGGGCCGATGATGCCGGCAAACGCTTCGCGGCCCTGGCGGCCTGGACCAAAAGGCTGGTGCCCGATGTCGGCATGGAAACCAACCGTTGGTCCGGGCAGGTGATGGAGACCGTCGACTATGCCGGGTTCATCGGTCGCAATCCCGGTGACCGGCGTGTCTTCGTTGCTACCGGCGATTCCGGCCAGGGCATCACCCATGGGGTCGTGGCAGGCCTGTTGATTTCCGACCTGATTCTCAAGGGGGAAAGCCCCTGGCGGGAACTTTACGAACCCTCCCGCAAGACGGCACGCGCGATCGGCGATTACCTGGCGGAGAATGCGACAGCGATCAAGAGTTTTGCCGAGTATATCGCGCCTGGCGAAATCGATTCCGCCGACAAGCTGCGGCCGGGAGAGGGCGCTATCGTGCGCGAAGGGCTTACCAAAGTCGCGGCTTTTCGCGATGAGGACGGCACGCTCCACAAGCGCTCGGCCGCATGTACTCATGTCGGTTGCCATGTTCATTGGAACTCGCTGGAACGCTGCTGGGATTGCCCCTGCCACGGCTCGCACTTTGCCATTGATGGCACCGCCTTGAACGGACCGGCCGTGTCGCCCTTGGCTTCGATCGAATAAGCCAATCGGCGTTCGCTTGTGTATTGGCGCCGAAGCACCGGCCAGCGCAAATGACGCCTATGACGTAGATATCACTGGTCATAAAAGGCTACATCGATGCAGTTGTGATCTCTAGCTTCTCGACAAGACGAGAGACATCAGTCGCCCATAATCAGCTCAAGGTCATGGCTCGGATTCGAAGCACAACATTTGGCGAAAATGCGCGACAACCGAAGGAACATTTATCGAGTTTTACGGGGTTAGAAAGGCTGGCCCGCGATCAGGTGCCAACAGGTGATACCGGCGGGCTTTTGGGAGGAAGTCAGGATCCGTGTCACGCCTTCAATTCATATTTCGCGCCGTCGCGCGTTGCAGTTCGGCTTGGGAGCAACCCTCGCCACCACCACGGGCCTGACGCCGGTTTCTCGCGCCTATGCCCAGGAGGACGTGCAGGACGAAGACATTTTCCGCTTTGCGCTCAACCTCGAATATATGGAGGCTGAATACTATCTCCGCGGCACCACCGGAAAAGGCATCGACGCAGCCGATGCCGGCTCGAAACCGGGCGACGTCGCTCGACGGATCGGACGATAAGGACCAGGGGATCCAGGTGGACGGAAAAGCCAACATCGTTCCTTCAACGCCGGACGCTATCGCCTTCACCAGAACACCGCAGGAGGTGCTCCGGATCGTCTATCTCACCGACAAGGATGGAGTGAGCAAGGGCGGCTTCTATCCGGAAGGGATGAACGGCACGCTCAAAAGCACCTGAGCCGCTCGCGACAGGCAATCAGATCGCCGGAAGAGGCGGGGCGGGTTCACGAGCGCAATGATCGTGGCCACTACGCCTGCATGACGATCCCGATGCCAAAACCTGCCGCTGGAGCCCAGGACAGGATCGGATGACCGTCCGGTTTGGTTTCGAGCCGCGACCTTCGCGGCGTAAACGGCAAAGTCAGGAAATGGCGCGTCCCGCGGTAGCAATCGGCTCGATGGAACGACCGCTTCGGGACCAACCAGACGATGCTGCTCTTGTGCTCGTCGGGTGAGCCGGGCTACCGTCCGCTCGCCCTGTCCGTCCTGCGCCTCGAGGCCCTCGAGGACGGACGGGTCGCGGAGGTCGTCGACTTCGAGGTGCCGATGAGTTTTCCGCTGCCGCGCGGTTTTAACAAGGACGAGGTCGAACATAGGGAGGTCGGATGGAGGTCGCGACTGAGCAGGAGTGGCAGGCCGCCCGCAAGGAGCTGCTGGCGGCCGAGCGGGAGCTGGCGGCGCACGAACGGCGCGTCACCAGCGGCGGGAGTTGCCCTGGTTCCGGTCGAGAAGCACTACGCTTTCGCCACCGACGACGGGCCGAAGTCCTTGCCGGAGCTGTTCGATGGCCGCTCGCAGCTCCTCATCTATCACCTGATGTTCGGGGAGGACTGGAAGATGGCGTGCCCGGGCTGCACCTCGGTCGGCGATGGGCTGGGCGGCATGGTCACGCACGTGAACGACCGCGACGTGACGCTCATCGCGATGTCGCGGGCGCCGCTGGAGAAGCTGGTGGCGACTAAGGCACAGCGCGGGTGGACGATGCCCTACGTGTCGGGCTACGGCGACGACTTCCTGTTCGACTACGGCTTCGCGCTCCGCCGGGAGGAGATGTCCGGAATCGTCCGCGACGAGTTCGACATGGGGCAGCTGCTCCGATGTTGCTGATGGCCTGCGACTTCGTGCTGGTTCCGGAAATCTTCTCTTTCACGATGAGCAGCCTGGAACCGCCTCCTCGCAGAGCCCTTGCCCAACGTCTTGAGACCAGCCCGGGTGTCTTCCGGCTCGGAGACCCAGAAGCGACCGCGAAATCAAGGCGATGGTTGGCCATTGTGCCTTTGGCTCGGATGACAAGACTCTTCTCGTCTCGTTGCTACCGGAGGTTATCCACGTCCAGGGCGAAGAGCGGCTGATGATGCTGGTCGGGATGATAAACGACGAAACGAGAGCCGACCGGACCGCCCGTGAGATGGTGCTTCACCGGTTGTTGGAGTTGCTGTTGATCGAAGCTTTGCGTTCAACGGCAAGCGCCGCGGCCCCGCCCCGTCTCCTGCGCGGTATGGCCGATCCGCTGCTGGCACCGACCTTGCGCCGGATTCACGCGGATCCAGGTCGCAGCATGACGGTGGAAACACTCGCGCGGGATGCTGCCATGTCCCGTTCGACCTTCTTCGATCGTTTCCGGAGGGAGGTTGGCGTGGCCCCGATGGAATACGCGATCGGCTGGCGCATGGCGCTGGCGAAGGAATTCCTTCGCAAGGATGTTGCCACGGCGGAGATTGCGCAACGCGTCGGTATGGCTCGGCAAGCGCCTTCAGCGTCGCGTTCAGTCGGCATGTGGGAATGCCGCCCGGCGCCTATTCGCGGGTAAACACCGCTGGGTAACGCCGGCCCGATTGCAAAATGTGGAGCAGGCTGCTTTGGCCCCTCACTTGCCGATGTAGGTCGCCAGTTCATCGGGCGTTCCGTTGGGAAAAGCCTGCTTCAGAAAATCCAGGAAGGCAGATACACGCGCGCTCAACAGACGCCGCGACGGGTAAAGCGCCCACAGCGCGATCTCGGAACCCTCGATATCACCCCAGTGCAGTAAAGTGCCGTCGGCCAGGTCGTGACTCACCAGCGAAATCGGCATACGAGCAGCGCCTACGCCGGTTCGCACGGCATCCCGAACCATGATGAGGGACGACAGTGCGAGAATGGGCTCGATCCCGATCGTCGCGGATCCTTCTGAAGTCACGACGTTCCAGGTCTGCCGATCGCTGGCCCCACGCACGACACCTGGCACCGAGAGATCTGCCGCCGGCCGGGGCAGATCGGGGCTTGCCACGACGACCAGGCGATCATGCAGAAAGGCTCGGCCAACAAGACTTTCGTCTGGGTCCGGATTGACCCGGATGACCAGATCATAACCTTCCTCGATCATGTCCACGGCCCGGTCCTCTGTCGTGACTTCCAACCGCACGTCGGGATATTTCAGTGCAAAGCCCGCCGCGATCCTGCCCATGGCGGTCTGCGAAAACAGCAGCGGCGCGCTGATCCGTAACCTGCCGCGCGGCTTGTCCCCGCCCGCCGCGATCGTGGCCGCCGTTTCGTCGAGCTCCGTCAGCAGAGAGGCTGTCCGCTCATGAAGGGCGCGTCCTTCCTCGGTGAGTTTGAGGTTGCGCGCGCCACGTTCAAAGAGCCGAAGTTGAAGGGCAGCCTCCAGTTCCGTAACCCGTCGGGACAAGGTCGCTTTGGGACGGCCGGACGCCCGCGACGCTTTGCCGAAGCCACCGTGACGCGCGACAAGGTTGAAATCGGCAAGGGCGACGAGATCCATAATCGTTCCACCTGTGAGACGAAGTGTCCAAGTTAACAGCCTATTGGTTTAAGAATGAACCAGCCATATTCCGGGTGTCAAGCAATACCAACCCGGAGAAAATCCCATGACCATTCTCGTTACCGGCGCCACCGGCACTATCGGCGGCCAAGTCATCCATCACCTCGTCGAACGCGGCGCTGATGTCCGCGCTCTCGTCCGCGACCCCTCCAAGGCCAATTTCCCGGCAGGTGTTGCCGTCGTCAAAGGTGACTTCCTGGACGTCGACTCCCTACGTACCGCCTTCGACGGTGTCTCGACGCTCTTCCTGCTGAACGCTGTCGCACCAGACGAGTTCACCCAGGCTTTGATCGCCCTCAACGTCGCCCGCTCGGCTGGCGTCGAACGGATCGTCTACCTGTCAGTCATTCACCCGGACGTCTACGTGAACGTGCCGCACTTCGCCGGCAAGTTCGGCGTCGAGCGGATGATCGAGCAGATGGGCTTTCACGCTACCATCCTGCGTCCGGCCTACTTCATCCAGAACGATCTGACGATCAAGGACGTCATCGCTGGCTACCGCGTTTACCCGATGCCCGTCGGCGACAAGGGGCTTGCCATGATCGACGTTCGCGATATCGCGGAGGTTGCTGCCCTTGAGCTGCTGCGCCGCGAACAGGCCGCACAGCCGCTCCCGATCACTCGCATCAACCTGGTCGGTCCCGATACCCTTACCGGAGCGGATATCGCCGCGATCTGGTCGGACGTGCTCGCTCGCCAGATCAACTATGGCGGCGGCGATACGGCTGCCTTCGAGCAGAACCTCAAGCAGTTCATGCCGCCATGGATGGCCTACGACATGCGCATGATGGGCGAGCGATTTTTGACCGATGGCATGCTGCCCGAGGGCAGTGATGTCGAGCGCCTGACGACGCTTCTTGGACGTCCGCTCCGCTCCTACCGCGACTTTGCTTCGGAAACCGCTGCCTCTGCCTGAGGCAATCAGCCACAATTTCAAACAAAGGACCATCAACATGATCTATTCGACCGCAACCGTCCCGGTGCATCCGGAAGGCGAAACAAAGCTCACCCGGGAGCAAGTATGGAAGGGTTTGGAACTGAAGGCGCGCGACGCGCGCCTGTTCCTCCCGCCGGGTCTCTGCACCCGCTGCGATGTCGTGGAGGAAAGTGATACCCACTTCGTGCGCGAAGCCACCATCGCCGGCTCTGACATCAGGGAGATCATCACCCTCGAGCCGCAGAGCAAGGTCACCTTCTTCCAGGCGACCGGCCCACGCGAAGGGGCCATTATCAATGAGCTTTTCGAGGACGAAGCCGGCGCACTGCAGCTGAAGTTCTACTGCTACCTCGGCCTGCGCGGCAAGGAGGCTGATGGCCCAGAGGAACAGGCCGAGCAGACGCAGTTCGACAGCGACAAGGGCTACAAGTCGGCCCTGCTGTCGACGCTGAAGCGGACCCGCGAACTGCTCGCAGAGGGCCGCCTCTGATTATCACCAGCATCCAAACCAACAGGGCGGCCTCCTGAGGGCGCGCCAGGCTTTCAAGAGGACCAAAATCATGACCACACCCGTCCCTGAAACACGTTTCGCCGCCGTACCGAATATCCTGGTGCTCGGTGCCACCGGGCCGACCGGCCGCCATATCGTCAGCCAGGCCGTAAGCCGTGGCTACGATGTCACCCTCCTGGTGCGCTCGCCGGAAAAGGCCGCAAACATGAAGGGAGTGAAGATCGTCGTTGGAGACGCCCGTGACGAGAAGGTGTTGCGCCAGGCCGTCAAGGGTCGCGATGCCGTGATTAGCGCGCTCGGCACACCCGCAAGCCCATTTCGCGAAGTCACCCTTCTTTCGACCGCGACCCGAGCGCTTGTCAGCGCCATGAAAGCGGAACACGTCTCGCGTCTCGTCGCCATCACCGGTATGGGCGCGGGCGACAGCGCAGGGCACGACGGTTTCCTCTTCGACAAGCTGATCTTCCCTCTGCTCCTGCGCAAGGTTTACGCCGACAAGAATCGTCAGGAGGCAATCATCAAGGGCAGCGATCTGGATTGGACTATTGTCCGTCCTTCAGTTCTCAACAACAAGCCTGCACGCACCACGATCCAGACGCTCACGAACTTGAACCAGTTCCGCGGAGGCTCCATTTCGCGCGAAAACGTTGCGGCCTTCGTGCTGGATCAAGTCGCCACGGATCGGTGGCTACATAAGTTGCCGTTGATCACCGGGTAGGGTTGGCTTGAACGGCCTATCAAAGCGAAAACCGCCAGCGCGACGATTGCGGTCAAACGAGCCGCGAACGCATAGCTGCCCTGCACAAAAATTAAGTGCAGCGTGATTCGTGCATACAGACTTCAGTTGATGCACATGGCGGCTTCCTCCCAGTTCCGCCGCAGCAGCTGTTCCCCTCTAGAGGTCCATCACCTTCACACGTTATGGGCCGCGGTTTGCCGTCGGCCCTTTTTTCTTTTTCAGACCCAGGTCGCAATGGCGTTGCGGACGCTGAAGGAAGGCGGGGCAAAGCCCCGCGATCGTCCTATTCGAAGGCTGCCATTTGGACCGTTGCGGCCTTTGGTCGACCGAGTTTGCAGGCTGCTCGACCGGGCGAGCGTAGGGCTTCCAGGTTTCGCCTGTGATGTCCTCGTAAGCCGAGACGGCACCTTCGGCTGCCATGCGAAGCACGTGGGCCTGCAGGCCCATGTCGGCTGCGAACTCGCGCCTGCGTTGGGCGCGATTATCGAAGCCTACCGGGCCGTCCAGGTCCTCGTCTCTGGTGTCGTTGGAGAGTTTCGTGGTCAGATCACGGGCCTCGGTGACCGCGCGGCTGTAGAATTGCCCGGCGCCGTAGGCGGAGCCGACGAACGACCCGACGATGCGCTGCATGTGGATCTGCATGGCCTTTTCCAAAAATGGAACTCGCATTTTGCATTGAAGATGTGGCCCGAGCATCGAATGCCTCCTTCCGCAGGGGCACGACATCATCCCGGTTGACTCTCAGCCACGACGAGAACAAATGTAGAACACATCACAGGCTTTCCGCGTTTCAAGGGTCAGATGAGTGTATCGGCGCCCCCTGCTGCCATTTCCGAGCTTCGAGAACGCATTGCGCGTCTCGAAGGCGGAAACGCGCGCGCTCGCACCGTTTTGCCGTTTGGAGTGACCGCAATCGACAGGGTTTTGCCGGGAGGGGGACTGGCTTTTGGCGGTCTGCACGAGGTCGCAGGCGGAGGGAATGGCGCTGTCGATGGCGCGGCCGCGGCACTCTTCGCTGCCGGTATTGCCGCACGCACTGTCGGCAAGGTGCTGTGGTGCGTTACCCGGCCCGATCTGTTCGCGCCGGCGATCGAACAGGCCGGCCTGCCTCCGGGAAGGGTGATCTATGTCGAAGCCGGCGACGAGAAATCCGTTCTCGCCTGCTTCGAAGAGGGTCTTCGTGGCGGTTTTGGCGCTGTCGTTGCCGAGATAGCCCGGCTGTCGATGACGGCCTCACGGCGCCTGCAGCTTGCCGCCGAAAGCTCCGGCGCCATCGGCATCGCCATTCGCCGCTGGCGGCGACAGACTGAAGCAACCGATTTTGGTCAGCCGACCGCCGCCGAGACACGCTGGCGGGTGTCGGTCCTGCCGTCGACGCCATTGCCTGTTCAGGGGGTCGGGCGAGCGCGTTGGCAACTCGAACTGATCCGATGTCGTGCAGGAGAGAGCGCAGATTTCATAGTGGAGGCATGCGATGCCAAGGGTCGTATCGCTCTTCCTTCCGATGTGGCCGACAGACCGCTTCAGAAGGAAATCGGGCGACGCCGCGCCTCCGCCTGAGACGCCGCTCGTCCTCATCGGCCGAAACGGGCGCCGCCGTGTCGTGCTTGCCGCTGATGCTGCAGCACACGCAGCAGGCCTGCGCATCGGCATTCCGGCGAGCAAGGCGCAGGCGCTGGTCCCGGGCCTGATCGTCCATGATGCCGAGCCCGATGCCGACGCCATGGCGCTCGAGCGGTTGGCGCTGTGGGCTCTGCGCCGCTACGCGCCGATCGTCGCTGCCGATGCGCCGGACGGCATTGTGATCGATACGACCGGCGCCGACCATCTGCACGGCGGCGAGGCGGCAATGCTCACCGATATGGTGGAGCGACTTGGCGGCTCCGGTCTATCCGCGCGTGCCGCGGTCGCTGATACCTGGGGTGCAGCCCACGCGCAGGCGCGCTTCGGCACGCGGCGGAGGCTTGTAGTTCCACCCGATGCCATTGCACAAGCGATCCTGCCACTGCCGATCGCGGCGCTTCGCTTACCCGCCGTGACGATCGATGGCCTGCGACGGCTCGGCTTCGAGACAATCGCTGATCTTGGCGGCACGCCGCGCGCGTCGCTCGCCTTGCGTTTTGGTCCGGAGCCTGGCCGCCGTCTCGACCAGGCCTTTGGACGAGTGAGCGAACCGATCGAGCCGATCCGGCCGCAGGAAATTGTCGAGGTCCGCCGCAATTTTGCCGAACCGATCGGCGCGGCAGAGACGATCGCCCGCTATACTGGCAAGTTGGCGGCCGAACTCTGTGCTGAACTCGAGAGGCGAGGGCTTGGGGCGCGCCGCCTCGATCTTCTGTTCTTCCGCGTCGATAACCGCATCGAGGCGATCCGTGTCGGCACTGCATCGCCGGTGCGCGATACCAAGCGCTTGACCCGGCTTCTCACAGATAAAATAGAAACTGTCGATCCAGGGTTCGGCATCGAGCTGATGCGGCTTGCCGCGACCGTTGCCGAGCCGCTGCGGGCGAAGCAGACGATCTCCTCGCTCGCCGAGGCGCCCGAACCCGACGTTTCGGATGTGATCGACATCCTCGCCAACCGTGTCGGCGAGGACCGGCTCTATCGCTTCGCCCGGGTGCAGAGCGACGTTCCCGAACGCTCGGTTCAACGCATTGCCCCAATGGCGCCTGATACCGGCGAGGGCTGGCCCGCCCATTGGCCGCGCCCAACTCGGCTGTTGCCGCGGCCCGAGCCGATCGAGACGGTAGCACTTCTTCCCGACCATCCGCCCGTGACCTTCACCTGGCGCGGCGTTCGCCGGCGCGTGAAGCGTGCGGACGGCCCGGAACGGGTCTTCGGGGAATGGTGGAAACGCGACGCCGAGCTCGCGGCGGTGAGGGACTATTTCCAGGTCGAGGACGAGAATGGCGAGCGCTATTGGGTCTACCGCGCCGGCGATGGCGAAGACGCCGCGACCGGATCGCATAAATGGTTCATGCACGGGATCTTCGGATGACAGGCGCCACCCGATATGCCGAGTTGCAGGTGACCTCGCATTTCTCGTTCCTGCGTGGAGCATCATCCTGCGAGGAGCTGTTTGCGCAGGCGGCACTGCTCGGCATCGAAGCGCTCGCTGTCGTCGATCGCAATTCGCTCGCCGGCATCGTGCGCGCGCATGAAGCGGCAAAGACGACAGGCGTCCGGCTGATCGTCGGCTGCCGTCTCGATCTCGCCGACGGCATGTCGATCCTGGTCTATCCGACCGACCGACCGGCCTATTCGCGCCTCTGCCGGCTGCTATCGCTCGGCAAGGGAAGGGCCGGCAAAGCAAAATGCCATCTCGAATGGGATGATGTCGTCGCCTATGGCGAAGGACTGATCGCGGTCCTGGTGCCGGATGAAGCCGATGATCTTTGTGCCGTTCGTTTGCGGCGGCTGCGCGAGATCTTCGGCGATCGCGCCTATCTGGCGCTCACCTTGCGCAGGCGTCCGAACGACCAGCTCCGGCTTTACGAGCTGGCTAACCTGGCGACAGCGATGGGCGTGCCGAGCGTCGTCACCAATGACGTGCTCTTCCACGAGCCGGCCCGCCGCATGATGCAGGATGTCGTTACCTGCATCCGCCACAACGTCACCATCGACGACGCCGGCTTCCGGCGTGAACGTCATGCCGACCGCTATCTCAAACCGGGCGATGAAATGGCGCGGCTGTTCAGCCGTTATCCTGAGGCCCTGGCGCGCACCGTCGAAATCGCCGGCCGTTGCCGGTTCTCGCTCGACGAGCTCGCCTATCAATACCCCGAGGAAAAAACGATGCCGGGCCTCACGGCCCAGCAGGCGCTGGAAAAACTGACCTGGGAAGGTGCGGCCCGCCGTTACCCCGAGGGCTTGCCCGACAAGGTGATCAAGATGCTGAAGCACGAGCTGCGGCTGATCGAGACGCTCAAATATGCGCCGTACTTCCTGACCGTCAACTCGATCGTCCGCTTCGCCCGCAGCCAGGACATCCTTTGCCAGGGCCGCGGCTCGGCCGCCAATTCAGCGGTCTGCTATGTGCTCGGCATCACCTCCATCGATCCCGAACGCAACAACCTCCTGTTTGAGAGGTTCGTTTCGCAGGAACGGCGCGAGCCGCCCGACATTGATGTCGATTTCGAGCATGAACGGCGCGAGATCGTCATGCAGTGGGTCTACGAAACCTATGGCCGCGACCATGCCGCACTTTGCTCCACCGTTATCCGTTATCGCACCAAGGGCGCGGTCCGCGATGTGGGCAAGGCACTCGGCCTGCCCGAGGACATGACGAAACTCCTGTCCTCGCAGGTCTGGGGCCATGGTGAGGCGGTCGATGAGCAGCGCGCGAGGGAGCTCAATCTCAATCTCGGCGACCGGCGGCTGCGTCTGACCCTCGAACTCGCGGCGCAACTTGCCGGCACGCCGCGTCACCTCTCGCAGCATCCGGGCGGCTTTGTCCTGACGCATGACCGGCTCGACGATCTCGTGCCAATTGAGCCGGCGGCGATGAAGCACCGCCAGGTCGTGGAGTGGGACAAGGACGACATCGACGCGCTGAAATTCATGAAGGTCGACGTGCTGGCGCTCGGAATGCTGACCTGCATGAAGAAGTCATTCGATCTCCTGTCCGAGCACAAGGGCATCGCCCTCGACCTGGCGATGATCCCGGCCGAGGATCCGCGCACCTATGCGATGATCCGCAAGGCCGACACGCTTGGCGTGTTTCAGATCGAATCCCGCGCGCAGATGTCGATGCTGCCGCGCATGAAGCCTCGGACTTTCTACGACCTTGTCATCGAGGTTGCGATCGTTCGACCTGGTCCGATCCAGGGCGACATGGTCCATCCCTATCTTCGCCGCCGCGACGGGACGGAAGAGGTGACGTTTCCGACGCCGGAGCTCGAGCGCGTGCTCGGCAAGACGCTCGGCGTGCCGCTGTTTCAGGAGCAGGCGATGCAGGTCTCCATGGTCTGCGCCGGCTTTTCCGCCGGCGAGGCCGACCAGCTGCGGCGCGCCATGGCTACCTTCAAGCACACCGGCGGCGTCTCGAAGTTCCGTGAAAAGCTCATCAACGGCATGATCGCCAACGGCTATACCTCCGAGTTTGCCGAAAAGACCTTTTCGCAATTGGAAGGGTTCGGCAGCTACGGCTTCCCCGAGAGCCACGCCGCCAGCTTTGCATTGATCGCCTATGCCTCGTCCTGGATGAAATGCTGGCATCCCGATGTCTTCTGCGCGGCGCTCTTGAACTCACAGCCGATGGGTTTTTATCTGCCGGCCCAGATCGTGCGCGACGCTCGCGATCATGGCGTCGAGGTGCGCCCGGTCTGCGTCAATGCCAGCCGCTGGGATTGCACGCTTGAGCCGACCGATGTCGAAGATCGCTTCGCTGTCCGGCTCGGCCTGCGCATGGTGAAGGGTCTCGCCAATTTTGACGCGGCCGCAATCGTCGCAGCGCGGGCCGACGAGCCCTTCTCCTCAGTCGACGATCTGTGGCGCCGTGCCGGCGTACCGGCAGCGTCGCTGGTCCAGCTCGCCGGGGCCGATGCCTTCCTGCCGGATCTTAACCTTGCCCGCCGCGACGCACTCTGGGCGATCAAGGCGCTGCGCGACGAACCTTTGCCACTGTTTGCGGCCGCTACGTCCCGCGAACAGAAAACGGTGACGGAGATCCACGAGCCCGTCATCACGCTCAGGCCGATGACAGCCGGTCGCGAGGTTGTCGAGGATTATGGACATGTCGGGCTGACCTTGCGCAGCCATCCGGTGTCGTTTCTGCGTGCCGATCTACGCCGGCGCGGCATCGTGACCTGTCAGGAGGCCATGCAGGCGCGGGACAGAAGCTGGCTCGAGGCTGCCGGCCTGGTATTGGTCCGGCAAAGGCCGGGCTCGGCCAAAGGCGTCATGTTCCTCACCATGGAGGATGAGACCGGAGCTGCCAACGTCGTCGTCTGGGTCAAGGTGTTCGAGAAGTTTCGGCGCGTGCTTCTCTCGTCGGCCATGCTCGGCGTGCGCGGCCGCATCCAGCGGGAAGGGGAGGTGGTGCATCTCGTCGCCCACGAGTTGACCGATGTTTCGGCCGAACTCGCCAGCGTGGGAAAGCGCGGCACGCCATTTCCGTTGCCACACGGCCGTGGTGACGAGGCCCATCATGGCGGATCGGGCGTCGATCCGCGTGGCATGCCGAAAGCGCGCGATATCGTCGATCCCTATACGCACATCGACCGCATCAAGGTGAAGACGCGGGATTTCCGATAGAAGCTGCAGCGGATATACCGTCTTCATGTGGTAGTCTGGCCCGCATGACGACGCTTCATCTCAATTGGCGCGCAAGACGGTGAATCCCACAAAGCCGAATAAAACGCATCCGCCGAAATGGACCGAGCCTCAGCTGACGCGCCTGGTCGACGAAGCGCCCAACGGCCCCGATTGGCTTCACGAAATCAAGTACGACGGATACCGCATGCACGCGCGGATCGACGGCAGCGACATCCGCTTGCTCACCCGCACCGGCCTCGATTGGTCGCATCGCTATCGAGCGACGATAGCGGCCCTGCGCGCGCTCCCGGTGAAAGACGCCTATGTCGACGGGGAGCTGTGCGCTGTCCGGGCGGACGGCGTCACCTCGTTCAGCCGCCTGCAGGCCGCCATGGACGAAGGCCGCACGGGCGATCTTGTCTTCTTTGCTTTCGACCTTCTGTTCCTCAACGGAGAAAGCATTGCGAAGCTGCCGCTCATCGACCGCAAGGCGCGACTGAAAGGCCTGTTTTCGTCCGATATGCCTAGCCTGCGCTTCAGCGACCACGTCATCGATGACGGGCCTGCGTTCCGCAAGCACGCCTGTCGGCTTGCACTCGAGGGCGCTATCTCAAAGCGGATCGACAGCGCCTATGCATCCGGCAATCGCGGCCTATGGGTCAAGTCAAAGTGTCTCAACAGAGAGGAATTCATCGTCGTCGGCTGGACCGATCCGACTGGAAGCCGGCCGCACATCGGCTCGCTGCTTCTAGGCTACTACACCGATGATGGTCGTCTGATGTATGCGGGCCGCGCCGGCACTGGCATCACGATTGCAGAGCTCAAGCGGTTGGCTGGCCGCCTTGAACCACTTCAGGTAGATCGAATGCCCCTCGACACCCCACCGCCACGTGAGAGCCGGTTCGGCTCGCCGCTTGAGCTGTCGCGCGTACATTGGGTCAGGCCTGAAGTGGTGGTCGAGGTCACCTATCTCACCTGGACGGAAGACAATCTCCTGCGCCAGGTCTCGTATCAAGGTGAGCGGCAGGACAAGCCGGCCCGGCAGGTGGTGCGTTCCGTACCCCATCCCTGATCGGCATCGGTCGCCGATCGCTTCATTTCATCCGACTTGCTCCACCTGCAGCGTGCCGGGTGGAAGGGACTTTATCAGCGACTTCGCCGACACCGAAGGGTCGAGCCAATCCGCCCACGCGCTGCGATCGAGGATGACGATCTGCCGGTCGTGGTAGGGCGCGATGTCGGGTCCTGGCTCCATCGTCAGCATGGTGAATGCCTCGCCGACCTCAGGCATTTCACGCCAGATGCCAGCGATGCAGAAGATCGGCTCCTCCTTCTTTGTGAAGAGCCACTTGTCCTTGCGCTTCTTCTTGGGGTCTTCCGGATCGGTGAACTCGTAGAAGCCGTCCGCCACGATCAGGCACCGGTTCGACGAGAACTCCCGGCCCTCCGAACGGAAATTATAGACGGGTCGCTTGTTCGGTCCGGGCCAGCTCCAGCGCCGTTGCATCAAGTCGCCCTCGCCGAGCACGCCCTCGATCGTCCTGATGATCGGCGCCATGTCCGTGATCTTGATGTCTTCGCGCGCCTCGATGTTCGGCGCGCCCTCGCCGAAACGGATCTTGATCTTGAGGTCGGCGAAGTCCTCCACGATCGAAGCGACATCCACCATCAATCGATAGTCATTGCACATCGGTCCTCCGTCCGATCGCCATTGCAGCGCGACCGTGTTCTTGTTATGTTCGAACGACGATGAGTGCAAAGGTTTGGTCCCGCACAGGCTTGGTGAGAAAATCCACCGCGCCGGCCTTCATCGCTTGGACAGTCATCGGAATGTCGCCATGCTCGGTCAGGAATATCAATGGCTTGGGATTGCCGTTTTGGGCCAGATGACGCTGCAGATCGAGACCGCTCGCTCCTGGCATGCGCACGTCGACGATGAGGCAACCTGGACTGTCCAACACATCGGAGTCAAGCAATTCGCGGGTCGAGGCAAAGGAGACTGGCTGGAAACCCGCCGACAGGATCAATTCCGACAGGGCCTCCCGAACAGACGTATCGTCATCGACAATAAAGACGAGCACCGGGTCCGCTTCACCCTTCCGCTGCTGCGATAACGGCGCCGATCTCCATAAGAGCGGCTGGTCAACTCTCATGTCCGTCCTCCGCGTCATGGTTGCGCAAGTCTCGCCGATGGCCGCAAGTAGGGCGTGGGCATCGAAGGGCTTCCGGAAGAACCCGCTCATCCCCTTCGCTCGGTCCTGATCGACTATCTCGTGACGACCTGTGATCAGGAAGACCGGCAGCTCCGGGCGTGCCCTGTTCACCAGGTCACGAAGTTCAAAGCCATCCATGCCAGGCATTCCGATGTCGGTGATCAGCACATCGAGCCCCGTTAGCCCGCAGATCAACAGTTGTTGCGCCGACGAGAAGCTACGGGCCACATAGCCAGCGGATTCGAGGAGCTCCTCCATTGACTCGAGAAGTCTTGGATCGTCGTCGACCACCGCCACAATAGGTTTATGCTTACTCACGCTCACTCCCTGCCGCCCGGCGCGAGTGGGTTATCGGTATTTCCAGTCGCTCGGCGATACGCACGAGATCGGCAAGGGACGCTGCCATATCTTCTGCATGACGTTTCTTCTGTGGATTTGCAAAGTGACCTCGCTGATCCCAAGCTCGACGGCGGCCTGCTTGTTGAGCAGGCCACTCACCACAAGCGGCAGCGCCTCACGCTCGCGTGGCGTGAGTTCCTGATGGCGCTGCTTCAACACGCCAAGTTCAGCGCGCTCCGATCTGATTTCTCGGTCGCGGGCGATCGCCACGCGAATTGCGGCCATGAGATCAGAATCGCTGAAAGGCTTGGTCAGGAAATCTACCGCGCCATCCTTGATAGCCCGGACGGATGACGGGATGTCGCCATGCCCTGTTATGAAGACGATCGGTGGATGATCCCTTCCCGCGATCTGCTTCTGCAAATGGAGCCCGCTGATATCCGGCAACTCGACATCGAGGATTAAGCAGGCTGGAAGGTCTGGCTTGTCCGCGCTGACATAGTGCCCAGCCGATCCAAAGGCGAGGGCACGCAGTCCGTGTGAAGCGAGCAACTCGCTCAGAGCCTCCCGAACGCGCTCGTCATCATCTACCACGAAGACAATATGATCAGTCACGGCGCAGACCTCCCTTCAGGGGATTGTTGGCGCTTCGTGCAGCAACTTGCTCTCAGCAATTGAATCTGGACTGATGGACTCACCTCAGTAACCTAGTCCCACCACGTCCCGACTGCACCCTATGGAAATCCATGCATTGTGCGGCCGAGGCCGGCGGCGTCGGCGATCCTGCGCCGGTGAGGTGGCGGATGAGGTCGGATTTGCTTAGCACGCCTGCAGCCGCTCCATTGTCGTCACACACGACGACGAGGCCAATACCGGGCTTCGAAAGCGAAAGAGCAGCGACTTGCACCGCTGCATTGGCGTCGAGCACCATCAGGCGAGCCTTCGTCATCGAGTTGAGTTGTTCGATTTGCATCAAAATCCTCCGAGAGATCGCCTGCTGTCGAGCTCATTTTTCGGATGTCGTCAGGTTGGTGTCGTTCGTATCGACAACGAAGACGGCAAGCATGCGCGCGCGTTCCGTCTTGCTGGCATTCTCCTCGAAGGTGTGATGATCACCCGGAAACTCAGAAAAGTTTTCGCCGGCCCGATAAGTCTTTATCGGACCGTGATTGACCTGAGTGTTGATTGCTCCTTCGAGGACCGTGGCATAGATGAATGCCGACTTTGCGTGAGTGTGCGCCTGGGAACTGCCGCCGGGCTCATATTCGACAAGCACGCCCTTGATGCTCTTGCCTGGAACGTTGGGTAGCGGCTGGTCGTAGACCAGCGTGGCCCTGGGGCCGTGCGAATCGTCGGCCAGAGCGCCGGTTGCGGAGATGGCTGCGACAGCAGCGATGAGGAGTGTAGTCCTGATCATTGTCTTGGCTCCTAGTTGTGATGGGGGATCGCCAGCCGATGGGACGGCCGGCGATCAGGCTCTCGCCGAGGGGACGCGGCGCGAGCAGATGGGGTTGATGATCGCGCTTCTCGCGCAGTACAAGTTTGCCGTTACTTCTGCGGCCTCGCATGACCGTGGTTCTGTCAGCCTTTGCTAATATAGCGGCAATCAGTCAGTGTCTCGATGTAGTTCGTAACCTGACAACCTTCGAACCGCGGGCCGGCGATGTATTTCTCGTCGTTGTAGACGTAGAATCCAGAGGAACCATTGCCGTCAGCTTGTTCTCTTACATGGTAAGGCATTTCATCATTTCCTGCATTTATTTCTGCCGGTCTCATAGCTGGACCCGAAGGAGGTTGAGCTTCAGGATTGTCTCGTCCTGCTTGACCTTGAGGCGCGCGGTCCACACATCATCCGTGGAGCGAGGCGTGGCTGAACCAGTCTTCGAAGCGCGTTGTGCCGATGCGCGGATGGTCGCTTGGCACGAGCGAGTGGTCGTCCAGCAGCGTGCCAAAATATCGCGCATGGGGATCCGCGGTAACGTTGCGCGGATCGTTCGTAGCCTTCAAAAACCGCGCGACAAGCTCGCTCATGCGGACCGGCTCCGGACCCGCGATCTCGATCGCGCCGTTGACCGGCGGCGAGAGCGCAACCTCGGTCATGATGTCCGCGACGTCGTTAGACGCGATTGGCTGAAAATAGGCACTCGGGACTGTGGTGATGTCGCCGACCGTTCCTGACTGCGCGATGCCGCCAAGAAACTCGAAAAACTGCGTCGAGTGGACGATGGTGTAGGGGATGCCGGAGCTCCGAATGAGCTTTTCCTGGGCAATCTTGGCGCGCATGTAGCCGCTATCGGGCAGACGCTCGGCCCCCACGATCGAAAGTGCGACGTGGTGCGTCACGCCCGCCAGCTTTTCTGCTGCGAGCAAGTTCCGGCCGGAGGTCTCGAAGAACTCCAGAACTGCCTTATCCTCGAAGGAGGGCGAATTTGCCAGGTCGATGACGGTCTGCGCTCCGGCGAGCACTTTCGCGAGGCCTTCGCCGGTAATGGTGTTGACGCCGCCGTTCGGTGACGCGGCGAAGACTTCATGGCCCTTGTTACGCAGCCTCTCGACTGTTTTCGAGCCGATCAGCCCGGTGCCACCAATAACCACGATCTTCATGACGACTTCCTCGTTCGCGTTTCGGCGTTGATTGCCTGACCGAGCGGACAACCGCTGGCGCATCAGCTCCCGTCGTTCGGACAATGCATCGGGGCGCAGGCCCACACTATCGAACGGAAGCATCTGTCATGTCATGCGAAGGTCTAGGATAGATGCATCCGTAGATTGGGGACTCTAGTCAGCAAGGAGACAGTGTCTCATCTGCTAGCCAACCGACATGCGGCCAGGGAGCGATCAGAAGGCCACATTCATCAGCAGCGTGAGGTCGGCGGAGAGGGCGACTTTCGGCCAAATAGCAAAATCGAACTCTTCGACCGAGATGCGCAGCGCAAAGCTGCGGCTCGCGTCGTGGAAAACGTAGTCGGTCTACGGTCAGACTTTCCCGTTCGCCACTGCTCTTTAGCAGCAGCGAGACAATACATCATGTCCATGGAAAAATCGCAGGGATCCGCGAGTGTGGGGAAGCGGTAACGCTCTATTAATCGAACCCTCGCGCATTTTGCAGCGCGACAGCGTCCGTGCCCCCTTCGTCAACCCGCGACTCCTTGGCGCTCGAGCAGTTGTTCAAACTCGTGTGTTCGTCGTGGTTCGATCTTGACCCAACAAGCGGCCGTCACTCCCAGAAAGCCGGCCTGCGGCAGCCGAGTCACGATTGGGAGGACCGCGCGCAGCCGTTGCAGGATGCCGCGCACACGCAACGGCCGCACTTGGGACTGCAGCCGAGACAGCCATAGACCTGACTAATCGAGCGC
The DNA here is from genome assembly GCF_040320005.1 of Mesorhizobium sp. M0816. Taxonomy (NCBI): domain Bacteria; kingdom Pseudomonadati; phylum Pseudomonadota; class Alphaproteobacteria; order Hyphomicrobiales; family Phyllobacteriaceae; genus Mesorhizobium; species Mesorhizobium sp. M0816. The sequence continues at coordinate 72,516 of NZ_JAMYOT010000012.1, forward strand.
GTCCGCCCCGCCTCGACGGCGGAGCGGACATCCTGATCGCTCAACACATTGCATGAACAGATGATCATGGCGCGGTGGCTCTCGACGGAGATTGGCTAGGTTGGTCGTCACCCGGCAAGCGGTCAGTAGTCCCAAACCGCCGGTACGCAACGAAAGGCGTCGCCGTCGACCGCCACATGGCAGACCGACGGGAACGGCAGGTGAGTGGCCACCAGCGGCTCGCGGTTCGCCGCGAGTTCCCGCATAAGACTAACGCGGACGCGGGCCGCCTCCTCGGGGTCGTGTTCGAAGCCGTTGTGCCAGTCGGGATGGTCGAATCCGACCTGGAACACGAGGTCCCCGGCGAACGTCAGCCGGTCGCCGCCTGACGCCAGACGGACCACGCTGTGCCCGGGGGTGTGGCCGCCTGTGCGACGGACGACCACCCCCGGCGCCACCTCGTGTTCGTCTTCGAACGGGCGCAGCTGGCTGCGGTACTCATTGACGAATCGCTTGGCTGCCCGCCGAAGCGCGTCTGGAAACCCTTGCGGCATGGACACGCGGGAGAAATCGGGCGATTCCCAGAACTTGATCTCAGCGGCTGCAACGTGAATCCGCAGGTGCGGATTCAGCCGCTCCTTCACGCCGTCGATGAGCAGCCCGCCAATGTGGTCCATGTGCATGTGGGTCAGCACCACGTCAGTCACTGATGCCAGATCGATGCCAGCGGCCGTCAGTCGATGGATCAACTGCCCAGCCCGCGGCAAGTGCAACTCCGGGTCCGCCCCCAGCCCAGCGTCGACGAGTATGGTTTGGTCGCCGCTGCGCACCACAGCCACGTTCAGCGGCCACTCGAGCGTCTCCGGCGAGAGGAATTCGTCCTCCAGCCAGGCTGTCCGGACGGCCGGGTCGACGTTGTATGCGATGGTCGGGGCTGGAATTGGTAGGATCCCATCGCTGACCACGAGCACGTCAATCTCGCCGATCTTAAGTGCGTAGCGCGATGGAACCAGCTCGTCGGGCCCCGCTCGAGCGGAAATGTCGTCCACGTTCATGTTTGTGCTCATGTTCGTCTCCTGTTGATCGCCTTTGCCACGGCCATATCGGCCGCCTCCGCCGCTGGACCACGTGGATTGGCATGTGCCTCCATGGACGGCCACACGGCGTCTGCACACCAAATTGCGCCGCCGCGGCCTGCGCGACCATCAAACGGAAGTATCGGTCAGGCAATGCGAAGGTCCATGACCGACCGTTGCAAGGGCGGATGATCTCCCGCAAACGTCGAAGAGACCGCTTCGAGCAGGGAATAACCGCTGTGAGCAACTTGTAGCAATTGCCGGACGGCTCGTAATCGTAAAGCGTGATCATCGGCGGATCCTGCTGCCGGTCTCGCAGCCGCATAAGCGCTCTCGCGGCGGCCGTCCGGCCGCAGGCGGGCTGACTGCTTTAGTGACTGCTTAACGAGAATCAGACTGGCCGCCGGCAAAGGTTGGATAGCGCTGGCGCTGGCAGTGTTCGCGACATGGCGCCCCGCTGCGCGTCCTGCTCGGCGGCTTGACGATCCTGCAGGGACAGGCGCGGGCCTTCAGGCCCCGTCGGAGCAGCTATCGGGCCCTGCCCTACCTGGCGGCCATCGCGGTGTTGGTGCTGATCTCGCGTAACCGCCAAGTGCTTGCCCTGCGCTTTCCGGCTTCGCTCGCAAGGCCTAGCTGGGTGCAAGTTACACGTGGCTGTTTCGCCACCATTCGATCTAAGGCGACCACGCGCGATAGCGTTGTCCAAATGGACGTATGGAAAAGTCAACTATCGCCTCAGTCGATCGAATGTCTGCTTACAGGCAACGAAGAAGGTGACTCTAGCGTCTGACATGAGGCGCAAAGCCGACGTTGAGTTAGCAAGTTCAGGCCCAACGGATGTTCATGATTTGTGCTTCGAAAGTCGCATAATTGGCAGTGTGGAATGCACAAAGCAGTAGGAGGAGTGGGGCCCCGTTCATAACGCGTGGGCCCCGCTAACATCAGCTGAGTCCGCAATTCAGCTAATCCGGCCGTGCTTCGGATGCGACAGCGTCCAGGAGCAGGGTAACCTCGACATTGACGCTGGTAATGGCTTGCGAGTGAAGGGGCTAATTGGCCCAACGGGCGATGGAGACTACCAACGGGTAGTCCTGAACCGGTACCTCATGGATATTGATCGATGTCCCCGTACGATCCAACAGCAGAAGCAAAGGAGTCATCCCCCCGTCCGATTTGCTCGCGATCGCGACAACTCGCTGAACATCCGCATGGCTGTCAACGCTGGCGATGCTATGGGCAATAACGGTCATGACGATCACTCCTCTTGACCAACTGCGCCGATCTGCACGCGAGATTTCCATCCCCAGAAATGAGTATTGACTTCCGTCTGCGATGCCTGCGCCGGCAAGTGGCCCGTAGCGATAAGGACGGTTCTCGCTATTTGAGGACGGCAACGCGTTGGCGAGTCTAGTCTGAGCGATCAAGCCCGCGCTCTGGACGAGGTCTCACAGAATGTTCGCCCACCGGGACAAACGTGACGCAACGGAACGGATGGTTCACCTGTAAAGTCTTGGGAGGTTGATGGCGGACGCGTCTAATCCTTGGCGCTCCACATATTTGGGCGGCGTCGTCACGCTTTCGGCTACTGCCAAAGGCTTTCGAAAACTGGGAGGAGGGGCTCTACCGCACCGAACCGCCGGCGGTCGAGGAGGCAAAAAGTCACCGCCGTGCCATACTTCGCCGGGGACAACCGCGACCCCGGCGAGATGCTGGTCTGGCTCAGGGACGCCGGATCGCCGGTATCACCAATTTGAGCCGCGTTGCATGCCTTGAATTCGCCAGGGCGCGCGTCATCTAGCGTTGGGTGGCGCCAGCCACTTGAACGGGTGGAGGCAGATTTTGGCGCTCGAAGCTGTCGCGCGTCCGAACGCCGGCGGTCGCTATATTGCGGTCGCCGTCGTGGCGGTGCCGTTGCTGTTCGCCGTCAGTGGACTGTCCATCCGCTATGCCGCCTTTGCTTCGGTTTCGGCAGAACCCGGCTTCGCGGCCTATGCCCAGGCGCTCTGCCGCTGGGATTGCGCGTGGTATGTCGGCATTTCCGAACATGGCTATGAGCGCTTTCCCATTCCAGGCCAGAGCAATGTCGGACGGTGGGGCTTCTTTCCGCTCTATCCGATGCTGGTGGCGGCCATCCGGTCTGTTTTCCCTTTTTCGACGATACTGGTCGCATCGATCGCATCGCTTGCATGCAGCTACGCCGCCTGCCTGGTGGCGTGGCCGCTGCTCGAGAAGAACATACGCGCTTATGTGCTGTATTGCGCCTTTCTGCTCAGCGGCCCGTTCTCCTTTCACTTCACGACTTTCTTGACCGAACCTCTTTTCGTGCTCCTGACGTCGTGCGTTTTTCTGGCACTCAAACGCTCCAGCTATCTGGCCGCGGGGCTGTCATCGGCTCTCCTGTCGGCAACCAGGCTCGTCGGAGTGCTTGTTGTATTTGCGACCGTCATTCAGATGTTCAGGGATTACCGCGCAAAGGGCGGATCGATGCTTTCTTTCCCACGCTGGGTGCTTGGCCGACCGGATCTGCTCGTTGCAATTCTCATCTCGCCTGCCGGTCTATTCGCCTACATCCTGTTCCTCTATCTGACGGTCGGGGACGGCTTTGCCTTCCTGCACGTCCAGCGCGCGTTTGGACGGGTGGCGGGCAATCCGCTCGCCTTCATATGGGATGGACTCTCGGCCGTTCCGACGACTGGATGGCTGCCTACGGCGCCGCAATGGAGCGCGCTCGCCGCACTCATAGGACTGGCGCTATCGGCGGTTCTGGCGGTTCGCAGGCAATATGGCGCCGCGCTGTTCTGCGCCTGCTGCATCATCCTGCCGCTGATCACGAACCTGGCCTCGATGGTCAGATACGTCGTTGGGCTTGCGCCTCTGACAATGTTGCTGGCCACGTTGTTGTCGGCGTCGAAGCTGACTTTTCTTGCGGCTCTGGGTCTCTTCCTGGGCGCCTGCTATTTCATGACCGTCGCGTGGATCGGGGGCTATCTTGCCCTGGTCTAGCACTCCGGGCCCGCATCGGCGCGCGGCCTCGCTTGGCGGTTACACGCTGGCGGCGGTTCTGGCCGGGGCGGAAATCATCATCCTTGCGCTTGCTCTCAATCCAGACGTCAATGCCGACTATCGCGCCTATTATATCGACCGGACGACGACCTGCCTCAATCGCGATGCGGTCGGCAGCTACACACTTGGCGAGACGGTGTCGTTCCGGTCCGACGGAGCCAAAAAGGCAACCGGCATGAGGGTCTGTGGCTGGTCGGGGCCGGTAGCCGACGGCACCCATTCGCTGGGCGAGACCTCGCGGCTTCGCCTGGACATACCGCCGCTTCGCGACGGCCTGACTGCCACGCTGCAAATGACCGCCGTCATTCGTCCGCCACAGATCACGCAAAGGGTTGTGATCTCGGTGAACGGCGTTCGGGTGCATGCGGTGACGCTGTCCGGCAAAGAGCCACGCACGGTCACGTTCGTCATCCCACCGCCGGCTCTCGCCGAGGCCACGACACTCGACATCGCTTTCGACTACCTCGACGGCATTCCGCAAACTCCTGCCGCCAGCAACATCTATAAGCGCTCCATCAAATTGTTGTCGCTCCGGCTTGATCCCATTGACGCGGATTAGGGCGGGCGATCGCGCCGCTGGCCGCGTCTTCGCTGCGCAAAAACCCAGCGGTCGAGCATGAGGAGATTGATCGCCGGAACAAGCAAGCATGTAACCAGGATGGCAATGATCGGCGGCAGACTGAGTTTCGCCGTCAAAAGCGCCGGCGCCGCGTAAGCCACCGCGAAGCCGGTTGCCGTCAGCAAGAGAAAACGCGGAGCCTCCGATCGATGCGATCCGCTCGACGCGAAGGTCACGAACTTATGCGCGAGATAAGAAAACAGGGCGGCAGCGGTATAAGCTGCGAGCGAGGCACCGACCGGCGAGAGGCCGAACCGTTGCCATTCGACCAAAGCGGTGGCCATCACTGCATATATGATCGTTGCAGCGATGCCGACCGACCCGAAGCGCGCCATCAGCCTCAGCCCGGCGTCGCCGGTGGAACGGCGCTCAGACATGCGCACTGCACGCATACTGGGCTCCAAGCGGCAGGGCAGAAAGCAGGCGCTCGACCTTTTTGGCCAAGGGCGTTGCCGAGGGTAGCAGCAGAAAATGCTCGGAGCGGATGTCGCTGAAGCCTGTTTCCTGAAAGAGGGACCTTGCTCTGGCGGCTTTGAGCAGGACTGCGTCGTGATCGAAGGGACACCGGAACACCGCAAGGCGCGTCATCGGATTATAGGGATTGTGCTCGATGATGCAGGCGACCCCGCCTGGCCGCACGACGCGCCGCATTTTCAGGAAGAAATCGAGCCAGGAGGAGGGCGGAACGTGATGGACGACGCAACTGGCGAAAGCCAGATCGAACGTGCCGTCCTCATAAGGCAGCCCCTGCGTGCTGCAGGTCCTGTAGGCCACACGCGGATTGTGTTGGCTGGCGCGCAAAATCGAGTCTTGCGAGACGTCGCAGCCATCGAGGCTGTCGAAAGCGCCGTCGAGATAGGGGTGGAGCGAACCGATGCCGCAGCCGACATCCAGCGCCCTTACAGCCGACCCACCCTGCCGAAGCTTTCGCTCGACCACCAGACGCCGCAGCAGGTCCGCCTTGGCGACAAGGAAGAAGTCGTGCCTGAGTCCGGAAAACCGGATGGACCCTTCGACCGCCTCGCCGTAGTTGGAATTATAGCTGTCGAAGAGTTCGCCCATTGGCGGGGACTCCACTCCTGGGCTTGTGAAACGATCGGCGGCGCTCACCAGAGACGGCACGCATCGCCTCGTCGAAACCGGTGAGCCGATCGATCACGTACAGCGGGCGGCGTTTCACCTCGGCGTGGATGCTGCCAACATAGAGCCCGACCACGCCGGTCATGAAAAGATTAATGCCGCACAGGAGCGACACGATCACCACCGTGGATGTCCACCCGGCAATGATGCCGGCTTCAAAAAACCAGGCAAACATGGCGTAGGCACCAAAGACCACCGCAAGCGCGGAAATGGCCAATCCGCCCCAGAGCGCCAAGCGCAACGGCTTCTCGGAGAAACTGACGATGCCGTGAACCGCAAGGTGCATCATCTTCCAGAATGGGTATTTGGTCTGGCCCAGGGTTCGCGCGTGGCGCTCAAATGGCACTGCCGTCTGCTTGAAGCCCATCCAGCCGAACATGCCCCTGACGAAGCGGTCATGTTCGGGCATATGCTTGAAGGTTTCCAGCGCCTTGCGGCCGACCAGGCGAAAGTCGCCGACGTCGCGCGGAATATCGACCGACGTCATTTTCTCCAGCAGGCGATAGAAAAGACTTGCCGTAAAGCGCTTGAACCAGGATTCGCCGTCGCGCTTGACTCGGCGGGCATAGACGATCTCGAAGCCTTCCTTCCACTTTGCCACCAGATCGAGAACGATCTCCGGCGGGTCCTGCAGGTCGGCATCCATGACGATGACGGCATCGCCCGCAGCGGCATCCATACCGGCGGTAATCGCCATCTGGTGGCCGAAATTACGGGAAAATTCGATCAGCCGAAAGCACGGCTCGGCGGCAACCACCTTTCGCAGGTATTCGACACTTCCATCGAGGCTTCCGTCATCGACGAAGATGGCCTCCGTTTCTCCGTCCAGCCGGCCGATCAGGCAACTGATCCGCTCGATCAGCCGAGGCAGCACCTGTTCTTCATTGTATATGGGCAGGACCAGCGAGTAGCGAGGCGGTGACCTGTTCACCGTCATTCCAGGGTCGTGGACCACAGACTCTCGCATGCGGTTGAAAATGGAACGCAAGCTACAAAGTTCCAAAGGCACTTAAGAAACTGCTAATTTATCCAGTTCTGGAGGGAATACTGGTTCTCGATGAGCACTTGGAGGGTGTCGTCGTGAGGTCGGACGTCCACATCGAGGCGTAAACTATCGGTTGCTGCCGGCGCGATCGGCCTGGCGAGAAGCAGTCGTTGAGGCATAACGCGTTGACCGCGAGGCCTACTCCCGGACTTGCCGGTTGAAGCGGGCTGCGGGTGACCCTAAGGGTGCGGGCCGACCGCTTTTGACGCATGCCGGACATCGCTCATGGAACACGGTCGGCGAGCGCGGCCGAGTATCCCGCTTGCCGGCCAGCGAGCGCCCTGACTGGCTGCCTTATCGTATCGGCCGAGCCTTAGCTGGCCCGCAACCGGTGCGACACTTGCCGGCCTGGCCGGTCGCTGTGCAGGAAGCCATCTACGGGGCTCGGGCTGGAGACATCATTCCGTGAAGGCGACCATCGCTTTTGTTCGGGAACTTGGCCCCTACCTCAACGAGACCGATTGCGAACTGGTGGAGATGACTGTCTTCACCGCAACCGCGATCGGGCTATTCGTCCTTTTCGATGTTCGCGAATAGCGCGAAGGATAGGCGGCGGTTCTCTCTTCCGGTTCCGGTCAGGACTGACAATCCGGGCATGACCTACAGCTGGTGGTAATGCTGCTGACGTGCTGGTCGAGGAACATCTGGATCAAACTTTTGCGTGCGCTGCGGAACAACTCTCCATTTCAAGGATTGAGGCGAACGTGAGAAGGGACAACTCATCACCATGTTCGACGACAATGACGACCGTGCCGCCGTGCTGAGCGGGACACATCCGAAGCCCGTTACCTGGCCGAAGAGACCGGCATCTCGGAGAACCAGGCGCGAGACCTCATCAATATGATCGGGTACGATCGCCCGTCGTTGCTGCGCGAGGCTCGCATAATGAAGAAGGTGCTTTAAGAGTCGCTCGCCGCCCTCTGTCAATTCGGATCGATCTCAACCGAAGCACCTCAATGCTCGATCGGCTGGACCTTACGCTGTGCTCCGCCTTCGGCTACCAGTTGTTGATAGCCAAAAATCCCGCTCGATTCGAACAGCAATCAGCGAGCGGAGAGGCCGTCGCGTTCCTTGTGGCTGTGGTGGTGCGGTGAGGCACGAAGCTCAATGCGGAGCGCCAGCGGCCGCACACAAAGAGCCTCCGCTGCCCACTGGCAGCCAAAATCCTCTGGAAGTTTTGTCGTTTTCGGTGCCTGCGGTTTCAGGGACCGGCGGCGGCGATTTTGGTGTATGGTAATTCTGCACGAACAAGGTCCTGTGGCGAACGGGGGTTGTCACGCCGATACATCGAAAAGCCGAGGATGCTGGTGTTTTCAGGCCATCCGAGATGGCGCTGCTGGGCCGCGTATTCGAAGGCTTGAAGGTCGATGCGCAATCTGAGCATCAACGTGAGGCGCTCGCGTCCCGGATCATTGCGAACTACATGGCCGGGATACAGGACGAGGAAGAACTTATTTCGGCCTCCAAGCTACCACTGGGACGATAGGCGGCGGCCCCGCCACGGTGTATCGGACCGGAGCCCACCGCGAAGGGTGCGGCGGGCTTTTTCTTCGTTTGCGGGCGAATCCTAGAACACGTTGATCAACCGCAGAGAAAACAGCACGATTGCGGCCAGCACGTAAACCCCAAGCAGCCAGACTACAGGCATAAAGATGCCGGTATGGTGTTTCAGCTTCAGAGTAGCTCTTCGGAGCGACCTATACATCTTACATCCGCAACCCGTTCCCACAACTATCGAGAGATATTTGCGTTCCACCAATGCCAAGGAGTTGAACTCAGCCGTCTGCCTGACTCCTCCAAAACCTCGGCTAAACCCCATTTCCATCCCCTTCGCAAGCGCTGTGGATGCACTCTGGTGAGTCTCAAAGGGGCAATTCAGACGCCAATCCGATTGTCCCAAAGCGGGACTAGAACCCTCGAACGCCGCCAAGCTTGGGCGTCGGCCAGCAGCCCGACCAGGATCAGGGCCGTTGACGCCGTCCATTTCGCACGCATGAGTGGCCGCCTTCTGTTTGCAATGACATGCATTCGATTGATCCCCTATGCCCGAAGGTACATTGCGAGGCCCGGCCCCTGAGCGCAGGCGGCGCAGCGGCCGGAAGGTGACGGATTGAGTCTTGTTGACCAGTCGTCATTTGACACAATCCGGACCGCCCGCGGGCCTTTGTTGCGCCAGCGCAACATGATGGACATCACAAAGGCACGGTTTCGGGTACTGAACGTCAGGCAGCAACAGGTCATTTCTTTGCCATCTGACGCAGCCAAAGAAACCAAGGGAGCAGCCAACTCGGATCGATATGTTATCGGGCTGCACCGGCCCACCGTGTCATGCCAGTCGGTCGCGTCGCCGTTTTGCCCGATCCTGAGTGAGCGAATGCGAGTTCCTGAAGGATCATTTTGAAAATGAGGGCTTTATGTACCCTGAAGCACTGATGATTTCCGCGGGCGATGATGCACGAAGAGCTGCTTTCGCCAATAGGCCGGCCGACAACGGCTGAGCGCGCTGTTCAGCTAGCCCGGCCGCGCATGCGATAGGACGGCTTCCAGAAGCAGGGTAACCTCGACATTGACGCTGGTGGTGGCTTGCGAGTGAAGGGGTTGATTGGCCCAACGCGTAATGGAGACTAGCAATGGGAAATCCTCAATCGATACCTCATCGATACCTCATGGATCCTGATTATGCTGTTCGCAGCGGGGTTGCTATAGGCCGGTAACGTCATCAGGTGGAGCTTGTTCCGCCACTCGGATCGCTTGCCGTTTCCCTCCATTAGTTTGGAACAAAGTTTTTTAGCCGCGGTTTTACGCGGTGAAGGGACGCATTTTCCAAGGAGATCTCTCATGAAAGGCGTTCTGATCACCAGCTTGCTAGCAATCAGCGTCAGCTGCGGAGCGGCACTTGCCCAGACGCAGCAGTCGACCGACGACCAGTCCGGCGCCAATTGTGCAGCCGGCACTGCCAATTGCCAGAACGGCGCCAAAATGGGCGAGCAGGCTCCGGGCAAGGCCGGCGCTGCAACTGATCAACAGGCGCAAGGCAACAAGAAGCTGAAGACCGGCGAGCAAGCCCAGGGCAAGGCTGGCGCAACGACTGACCAGCAGGCCACGGGCAACACCAAGATGAAGACCGACGAGCAAGCCCAAGGCAAGGCCGGAACCACCACTACCGAGCAGGCCCAAGGCAACACGAAAATGAAGACCGAGGAGCAGGCTCAGGGCAAGGCTGGAACCACGACCACCGAGCAGGCCCAGGGCAGCACCAAGATGAAGACCGACGAACAGGCCCAAGGCAAGGCCGGCAGCACGACTGACCAGCAGGCTACGGGCAGCACCAAGATGAAGACCGAGGAGCAGGCTCAGGGCAAGACTGGGACCACGACCACCGAGCAGACTCAGGGCAATGCCTCGACGCAGACGCAAGACCAGAGTTCGACCGCTTCCATCAACAATGTGACCGTTGAACAGAAGACGGAGATCACGCAGGTCATCAAGGAGACGAACGTCCAACCGGTTTCCAGCGTCGATTTCGACATCTCTGTCGGTGTCGAGGTTCCGCGAAAGAAGGTCCGGCTGCATCGCCTGCCGGCGCGCATCGTCAAGATCGTTCCGGCTTACGAAGGCTATGAGTATTTCGTGCTCGCCGACGGCCGGATCGTCATCGTCGACCCGAATACCTACAAGATCGTGATTATCCTGACCTAGTCGTGGCCAGACGGTCTACAGTGGGTTGATGGACCAAAAAGCCCGCCGCGCAGCTCGGGCGGCGGGCTTTTCCGTAACCCGGCTCCGCGTCTGGCAAATCGCAAATCAAGGTCCGTCCTCGGCGCGAGGAGCGAGCACGGTCTGATCGCCGGTGGAACACCACCGTGAAGGCGACCAACTGTTCCCGGTCGACGCTGGCGAAGCTGGCAAAGCGCCTTGCGCCTGCCCTCCATACCTTGGCGAACGCTAACGCGGAGTAATCTGAAGCCCCGTCAGGGCGATGTGATCCGTGGAACGAGAGAGGTGGATCACGATTGTTCCTATCGGCCGCCCGCTGCAGCCCTTCCAAACAAGGTTGAGATGCATGGAGATCAAAGCACCCAACCCCTCCGGCGGCGTTTTCGAGGCATCCGCAGCGACGGTATGTGGCCGATCTTCTTTCTGCTTGTGGCAGGCGGGCTTGTTCTCGGCTTCCGTCTCCTAGCAGAAGAAGTCATTGAGGGCGACACAACGGGTTTTGATCGGGCGGTACTGATAGCGTTCCGCAGCGCCGGCGACCCCACCAATCCATCGGCCCGCCGTGGCTGGAAGAAATGGGACGGGATGTGACCTCTCACGGCAGCTTCGCGTTCCTGGCCTTCGTGTCGGTAGCTGTAGTGGGGTACCTGCTTATCACACGGAAGCGATGCTACGCCGCGCTGATGGCGACGCGTGCCTGAGCCAGCGAAGTAAACAGCGTCTCGTTGAGCAGTTCATCGCGCAGTCGCGCCCAGTAATAGGGTGTCGCTTAAGTGCTAAGCGACACTGTGGAGGCGCATTCCGGTCGGCACATCGAGCCGCTGCCTCTACAGTCCGGGAGGGCCAAAGACGGGCCGCCCGGGAAGGGTAGGCCTTGCGGGGATCAGAGCGACAGGGAGCTTAAACACCAAGCCCAAATGTTCCTTTCCGAAACTCGCTCTTCCGCGTCCAGCGATTCCCGCGACGGGCGCTGATCTGCCTCGGCAGATCGCTTTTGCCTGTGCTGGAAGCAGGTTTTCCTTACATCCAATGGCTCATACAAAGGTATCGCCGACACCATCGTGCAATAGATTTGCCTCGTCTAACAGTCGATGTGTAACTCGCATCCAAACGGATCAATTAGGCCGAGGAGCATATCATGTCAGCATTACCGATCTCGCCCACACGGCGCGAATTACTTGCCGCCACAGCCGCTGTGGGCGCTCTCAGCCTGCTCCCGGGAACGCTGCGGGCGGCGGGTGCTAGCGATTCCATCCGCCCATTCACTGTCGACATCCCGCAGGAGGAGATCACCAAGCTTCGCCAGCGCATCACCGCGACGCGGTGGCCTGATCGCGAAACGGTTGCCGATTCATCGCAAGGGGTCCAGCTCGCTACTATTCAGAAGCTCGCGCGCTATTGGGCGACAGATTACAACTGGCGCAACGGTGAGGCCAAGCTCAACGCCTACCCGCAATTCATAACCGAGATCGACGGGCTGGACATCCATTTCATGCACGTCCGTTCGAAACATGAAAACGCCTTGCCGCTGATCGTCACGCACGGATGGCCCGGCTCGGTCTTCGAGCAACTGAAGATCATCGATCCCCTGACAAATCCCACGGCACATGGCGCGAGCGCATCGGATGCTTTCGACGTAGTGATCCCATCGATGCCGGGATACGGGTTTTCAGGCAAGCCGACCACGACCGGCTGGGGCCCCGAGCGCATGGGCCGGGCCTGGGCAGAACTGATGAAGCGCCTCGGCTACACCCGCTATGTCGCCCAAGGCGGCGACTGGGGCGCGTTTGTCGTCGACCAGATGGGCTTGCAGGCGCCTGCGGGATTGCTCGGCATCCACACCAACATGCCTGCCACCGTTCCAGACGAGATTGACAAGGCGGCTCAGGCCGGCGGCCCGCCGCCGTCTAGTCTTTCGACCGACGAAAAGCGCGCGTACGAGCAGCTGGTCGCCACATTCAAGCAGGTCGCCTATGCACGGATGATGGCGTCGCGCCCGCAAACTTTGTATAGCATTGCGGATTCACCCGTGGGCCTAGCGGCCTGGCTTCTTGACCACAATGATGCTGATGGCCAGCCGGCTGCAGCGATCGCCTCGGCTCTGGATCGGACCACGAGCGCGACCGGCGAACTGACCCGGGACGAGATCCTCGATAACATCACGCTCTATTGGGTGACAAATACGGGCGTCTCTGCGTCGCGACTCTATTGGGAGTACAAGGGTGGCTTTTTCAACGCCAAGGGCGTTTCCATCCCAGTGGCCGTAACCGTCTTTCCTGGCGAGCAATACCAAGCCCCAAGGAGTTGGACTGAACGGGCGTATTCCAAGCTGATCTATTACAACAAGGTCGACAAAGGGGGCCACTTCGCGGCCTGGGAGCAGCCGCTGCTCTTTTCCGCCGAGCTTAGAGCAGGGTTCCGGCCGCTGCGCCAAGAGATCTGAAGCGAGCGGGCTGCTTGCCGCCCCGCTCTCCTCCCGAGGCGCGGACCGGGTCGTTTGAGCCCGGTCCGCCCATAAACAAACGCGCTACGACCGACACACCGAGGATGTCATGTCAGCAATATCACTAACGCCCGCACGGCGCGAACTGATCGCCGCGACGGCTGCCACAGGAGCCATCGGGCTGCTTGCCGGAGCATTGCGAGCGGCGGGCGCTGGCGATTCCATCCGCCCATTCACCATCAAAATCCCGCAGAATGAAATCGCCGAGCTTCGTCAGCGCATCGCCGCGACGCGGTGGCCGGACCAAGAAACGGTCAATGACCGGTCGCAGGGCATACAGCTTGCAAGACTGCAGGAGATCGTCCGCTACTGGGGAACCGAATACGACTGGCGCAAGGGAGAGGCCAAGCTGAATGCTCTTCCGCAGTTTATGACCGAGATCGACGGGCTCGACATCCACTTCATTCACGTTCGGTCGAAGCATCCCGAGGCCCTGCCGCTAATCATGACGCATGGCTGGCCTGGCTCCGTTTTCGAGCTGCTCAAGACCGTCGGCCCGCTCACTGATCCTTTGGCTCATGGCGGAAGCCCAGAGGATGCTTTCGACCTGGTTCTGCCCTCAATGCCGGGCTACGGCTTATCCGGCAAGCCAAATGGCACGGGCTGGGCGCCCGACCGCATCGCTCGCGCCTGGGCCGAACTCATGAAGCGTCTAGGCTACGAGCGCTACGTCGCCCAGGGCGGCGACTGGGGCGCTCCCGTTTCGAGCGCGATGGCTCGCCAGGCGCCGAGGGGATTGCTCGGAATCCACATCAACTTGCCGGCGACGATACCGCCCGAAGTAGCCGCGGTGCTCGCCGCCGGCGGGCCTGCACCGGCGGGCCTCGTCGAGAAGGAACGCGCAGCGTTCAGCTCGCTCGATACGTTCTACAAAAAGTACAGGGCCTACGCGGCGTTGATGGGCACGCGACCGCAAACGATCGGCTACGCGTTGACGGATTCTCCAGCCGGGCTTGCGGCCTGGATGTACGACTATAACAACGGTGAGCCCGAGCGCTGGCTTAACAAAGACGAGATGCTGGACGACGTCACGTTATACTGGCTCACGAACAGCGCGACGTCATCAGCCCGGCTTTACTGGGAGACCATGGGCCAGAGCGTCCTTCTCGCGGCGGCGCAGAGGACCGCCGAGATCTCACTCCCCGTGGCGATCACGGTATTTCCGGAGGAGGTCTATGCAGCGCCCGAGACATGGGCCCGGCGCGCCTATCGCAACCTGATCTACTTCAACGAGGTGAGCAAGGGCGGACACTTCGCTGCCTGGGAAGAGCCAAAGCTCTTCTCAGCCGAACTGCGCACCGCTTTCAGATCACTTCGGCCGGCACACTGATCGCCAGCTCAAAGCGAGGCCAAAAGGAAGGTCCACATGGAAAGGGCTCGAATGATGGTGGCAGCCGTGCTGATCGTCGGGACCGGTTTGACACTGGCCGTCGCGCAGCCCGAGGAGGCCCGACTGGGTGGAGTCCAGCGCATCGACCTCCTGCGAAACGATCTCAGCATCCCCGGACGAGAAGTTATCCAAGTGCTCGTCCAGTTTGCCCCCGGAGTGGTAGCCCCTAGGCATTCGCATCCCGGCGAAGAAATCGTCTATGTCGTCGAAGGTTCGCTGGAGTATGCGCTCGAGAGCAAGCCGCCGGTGACGCTCGAAGCCGGCGACGTGCTGTTTATCCCCAAAGGAACGACCCATGCGGTCAAGAACGTCGGCAGCGGCAACGCGGCCGAACTCGCCACTTATATCGTCGAAAAGAACAAGCCACTCGTGGTGATCAAGTGAACGCGATGCTGTGGCTCGACGCCGATCAGCAGGCGCAAGCACTGCAACATTGCTGAGGACACAGGAGGCTTCAAATGAATATAAGAAGTTCTTCGCAGCTGTGGCACTTCTTTGCGGTATTGTCGCTGTCACGCTCGTCGGCTCTATTGCACGATGGTGTCGCCAATACCTTTGGATAAGTCTGGTTCGGCGAGCAGGCGATGCCGTTGATGAAGATAGATACCAGTCGCAATGCGACAGCATGGGCCTGGGCACATCGACGCTCGCATGCGCAAAGATCGCGTGACCGCGATGTGGAACGCGACATGGCTGACTTACAGTTGCGCTCTCCACGTTCGGGCTAAACGGTTGTACACGAATCTCTTGATTGCTGATCCGCTTTCGCAGGCTATTAGCCAACGCTGGGCCAACTCGCTCACTACATCATCTAGATCGCGAAAATGAACGGGGTTGCACTACCTGATGCCGCCCTTAGCGACGCAGACTGATGCCAAAGTATTGGCGACACCATCGTACAATAGATTTGCCTCCACATTTGCATGAATCTGTACACGGCATCGACCATGCAGACGTGCTCAGGAAAGAAATCGCGTCATGAAACTCTTATTGTCATCACGCAGCCTCTATCAGTGTATCGCAATTTCGTCGCGCCTCTTTACCGCCCCGAGGTTCACCCCTGCGCGGCCCCGGACCAGCCAACGCGCGCCGCATGGTCACGGTCAACGCGAGGCGAGCAATGCCGAGACCCAGGGGGCCGATCAGGACAGAATCGCGGTCATCACCATGTGGACGCAGGGCAATCGATCTGTCGGTCGCAAACGGCCTTCTCGGCCAGGCGCACGGGTCGGCCTCAGGGGCTGCCGGGCCGCGCTGGCTCACCGCCGGAGCAAGGATCTTCATCTGACCCAAGGCTGGCGCCGCGCGGTTGCGTTTAGCGGATGCTTGGGCCGAAGCACAGACGCGGTTTGAAGACGTCTCGGGGGACACCGCGCGTCTGATCCCCGGACTGGAGACCATTGCGACGGGTGGTGTCCGACTGATCGTCTTTGGCCCAAATACCTTGGATTGAGGAGTTGCCGCAGTTATGACGCCGAACGCGCTAACGCCAAGCAAGGTTCTGTTTCTTGCCACCGGCCTGGCAGGATCGCTGCTCATTGGCGTGTCAGCGCAATTGCCCTCGGCCAATGTCGCCGACATCCAGGGAGGCCTCTTTTCCACGCCAGACGAGACATCCTGGATCCTCACGGTTTACACCATGGCCAGTTTCGCCGGCATCGTCACCTCCGGCCCATTCATCAGGTTCCTCAGCATCGGCCGCTATCTCACGGTGAGCGCCACGACCTTCATGATAACCGCGTTGGCCTGTGCCACAGCCCCCGATATTCGGGTGACGATCGCGCTGCGGACACTCCAAGGTTTCGTGGCCGGCGGGTTCGGTCCGGCCGCCTTCGTCGTCGTGTTTATGGTCACGGGCGGGCCGCGGCTTCCGTTCGGCGTGACCCTGCTCGCCTTCGTGCTTCTGTTCCCCGGCTCGATGGGACCAGTCATAGCGGGGTTCGCCGAAGACAGCCTTGGCTGGCAAATGCTGTTCCTGATCCAGGCCGGTTTCGGCGCGGCGTTAGCCCTCGCGGCCTGGGCCTGGGTGCCGCGTCAGGATGACCCTGATTGGTCGGCCCTCAAGACAGATTGGATCGCCGTGATCCTGCTGTCGCTCGCGCTCGCGACGATGATGCTTGTCCTAAGTCAAGGCACGCGGCGTTTCTGGTTCGAGAACGAAATAATCCTCTGGAGCACCGCGGTTTCCCTCGCCGCGTGGGCCGGATTCCTGTTCCTGGTGCGGTTTTCGCCCGTACCGATCATATCGCCCCGGCTTATTGCGTCGCGCAAATTGGGCATCCCGATCGCACTCAATCTGGTGTTTCGCGTCGGCCTCGTAGTGACCGCCTACCTCGTTCCGCAGTTCCTCGCAGTGGTGCAAGGCTATCGACCGGTGGAACTCGCTGAATTGTTTTTGTGGGCTGCAATCCCACAGCTTCTCGCACTGCCGCTGGTCTGGTGGCTCATGCATCGTCTCGACATGCGAGTAGTCATGGCGCTCGGCCTGGCGCTCTGCGCCATCGGTACGGCGTTCGTGGTTGGTGGCACGGCTCTCGTTGCCGCCGAGCAGTTGCGAGCGACATTTGTCATCTTCGCGATAGGCCAATTGCTGTTCCTGGCACCAGCCTTGGTCGTCGGCGCGACTTCTCTGAAACCTGCTGACCTTCCAACAGCCTCGCTTGCTTTCAACATAGCGACGCTCGGAGGCACGACCCTCGGAGTCGGCCTGGTGTCCCATTTTGTAACCGAGCGCGAAAAGTTTCACTCCAACGTCATCACAGAGAACGTATCGCTCTACAACGCGCTCAATGCTGATCGCCTGGCGACGCTCGCGGGAGCGTTTGCAAACCGGCTGGTCGACGACAACAGCACGACGGCCCGAGCGGCCGCCCTCTTAGCCTCGATTGCACGGCGCGAGGCGTGGGTCCTGGCGTTCAATGACGGCTTCCTCCTGGTTGTTAGCGTGTTGCTGATCGGCGCGATGGGAATTATCGCGATCGGCCGGTCGCCACCTTTGCGGCCAGTGAAGATCGCTATAGGAGAAGCACCATGAAGCTATTAAGTGCTGGGCTGGGCAGTCTTCTCGTCGCTGGGATAGTGTTCGTCGTGGCCTCGACCTCGATGGCCCCGGGACGATGGTTCACTAGGCTGCATTCGACATCGACCGACAACGCTTACGTGCGTGGCGATGTCACGCCGATTAGCCCCAGGATCAGCGGCTACATCACGCAAGTCGCCGTACGGGACAATCAAGCTGTGAAAGCCGGGGACGTCCTATTCCGAATAGATGACAGCGACTATCGCGCCCGAGTCGACCAAGCTGCCGCAATGATTGCCACGCGCCGCTCGGTGCTTGCCAATCTGACCAGCCGGGTCGACTTGCAGCACGCTGTCATTGAACAGATGATCGCCGCTTTGCAGGGCGCAGAAGCCGACGCCAACCAGGCCGCGCGCAATTTCGCGCGAACTCGAGAACTGAACAAAGGTGGTTGGGCTTCGCAGTCGATAAGCGACCAGGCGGAAGCGGACGATCTCCGGGCCCGCGCCAAGATCGCCGAAGCGCAGGCAAACCTAGCCGCCGCTCGGCAGCAGATGAACGTGGTCGAGACCCAGCGCCCGCAGCTCGAAGCCGACATCGCCGCAGCGGCTGCAGATCTCACGCTGGCAGAAATCGAACTCGCAAGTACGGTCGTGCAGTCACCGGCCGACGGCTGGGTCGGCGAACGCCAGGCCAGGGTCGGACAGTATGTCCGTGCCGGTACTCTGCTCGTCGCGGTCGTGCCTCGGAACGTCTGGGTCGTAGCCAATTTCAAGGAGACGCAGATTGCAGCGTTGAGGATAGGAGACAGTATAGAAATCTCAATCGATGGCATCCCCCAGCGGAAATTCACGGGTCGCGTCGAGAGCCTCTCGCCGGCCAGCGGAGCACAGTTCGCGCTTTTGCCACCTGACAACGCGACCGGCAATTTCACCCACATAGTCCAACGAATTCCGGTCAAGATCATCTTCGACCTGGGGCAGCCAGACCTTGATGTTCTGCGGCCCGGCATGTCAGCTCTGGTAGCTCTGACTTCTGCCAGCCATCCCAGTCACATCTGACCAGCCACATCTGAGCAATGCTCGAACGGGCGCCCCATGCGACATCAACGGCTGAACGCGAGCGCGAATTTCTGCTCATCACCCCTGCGGCAGTACCAGCTGTATGCCGACCAAGACACTAGTCGCCAAGGCCTATGCCGCACCTGGGGCAGCGGGCCGAGTTTGGCATTGCCGTTGAGAAGCCGCAACATCGACATGGAACCGGGTGGATGAGCGCCGGCTAAAGGCGCCACGCATTTTTCATCAATGTAGGCTCCGCGCGACTGCCAACATCCCTGGTACACTGCGCCTCCGAAGAGCTCGTCGATTGGCGGTCAGGCGTCGGCCCAAAACGCACGATCTCGGCCTCGACCGAGGGGAGATGCCGAGGCTATGCTACCGAATGCTTTCAGGGGAGAAACGTCGAAGGGACCCGGAGGAGCCTTGAACGCCACGCGAAATTCGGAGCAGTATTTCAGGCTCGTTTCGATGGCTCGCAAAATTCCGGTTTACCGCGCATGCTTCTCTACATCACTCTTGGTACCAGTGACCTTGATCGAGCTCGTGTCTTTTATGACGCTGCGCTCGGCGCGCTCAGCTATACCTGCCGTCGGGCCGACGAGGTCGAGATAGGCTATGCGGCAGAGGGGGATAGCCGCAGTCGCCTGTGGGTTACGACCCCGTTCAACAAGAAGGCCGCCACTGTAGGCAACGGCTCCATGGTGGCTCTCGATGCGCCGAGCCGCGCTTCCGTCGATGCCTTCTATGCTGCCGCATTAGCCTCAGGTGGTACCGACGACGGCAAGCCGGGACTGCGGCCCCACCACGCAAATTTCTATGCGTGCTACGTCCGCGATCCGGATGGAAACAAGCTTTCCGCCGTCTGCGAAAGAACGGAATAGACAGGATGACAGCGCCATTGGTGGTGACGTGCTCTGTTCGGAAGATTGACCCATGGGATGCTTGCGACTCGCGGTCGAGGGGGCTTGGATGGGCGGCGAGACCGCTCGGCCAGGACCCTCCTACGGGGCCTGGAAAGGCTGCACTACGGCGCCACCGTCTCAGTCACCCATACCCGGCCGAAGCCGGTTGGCTTTGATGGCGAGCACTTGGCCCGCTACCATTCGCGTGACTGACCGGCTTGTTGAACCAGCTATTTCATTCCCGCGAGGGCGTTCACGTTGGCACAGAACTCGGCATAAGGCTTGCTCTGCGCCGCGTCGTTGCACTCCTTCATAGTCATCGCCCGAGTGTTCTGCGGCATCGCCATGAACGTCGCCTTGAATTCAGGCATCGGCTTGAGCGTCTTCATGCTGGCATCAACGTAGAACGGCCGGATGTTGTCGACGACGTCGAGTGCGCCGGCAAACACTACGCCGCCGAAGACGGAAAGAGCACACGTTGTACCGAGACAGATAATTTTGATGTTCATGGCGAAGTCCTTCTCCTGAGTTATGCAATCGCCCTGTCGGCGACCTCAGTGATGGTCTCCAATGAGTTATGTTATCCGGAGTTTCTCCCGAAGATTGTTATCGGGCCGAAGACGGACACGAATCTATTGCACGATGGTATCGTCGATACTTTCGCATCGGTCGGTGCGACAAGAGGCCCGACGAGATTGTCCAGGCATTGTGCACCTTATGGAATGCGTGGAAGTAACTCACAGGCCTGTTCCTTACTTCTACTGCACCCTATTCGCATGCCAGCGACATGCATGGGCCTGTTGCCGTGTGGCGCGCTATTGCCAACTCCACCTGCAGACCGACACCAAAGCATCATGGACTTCGCACCTAATGTAGCGCATTTTTTCTTCGAGGGTCAGAGCCTCTTACTGCCAAAGAGGACTTACCAGAGCCAGAGAAAGCTACTTTAGCCGGCATCCTCTAACCTCCGAATGGGTCAACCGATGACACGTTTTGTGCTTACCCGTCTACCCGGCGTTTGCACCGCCATAAAGTGGTCGGGGTGGTTGGGGAATGGCGGCCGTCGTATCCTTGGCGTTGTTGTAGTGGCGGGCGCGGCGATCATCTGGCTCGGACTCGACACTGGCCTTTTGACTCGCTGGTCTATAGCGGGCACAGCCGGTCTTGAACAAGATCTCATCGGCACCTCGCGGCACGAACCCGCTTGGGCCTTGAGTACTGTAGCACACGCGGCCCCTACTTTGTCAGGACCGTTGGTTTCGCTGCTGGGAGCGCGGCAGTGGCTAAATTCGCAACCACTTCGCCCTGAAGATTTACGAGGCAGGGTCGTTCTGGTGAATTTCTGGACTTATACCTGCATAAACAGCTTGAGGGCGCTCCCGTATCTCCGGGCTTGGGCGGAGAAATACAAGGATCGCGGACTTGTGGTCATCGGAGTGCACACGCCCGAATTCGCCTTTGAGAAACACTTCGTCAACGTGGGCAAGCAATTGGGATTGCTCGGCGTCGACTATCCTGTTGTTATCGACAACGACTACGGAATATGGCGGGCGTTCGGCAATCGAGCATGGCCGGCATTCCATTTCGTCGGCGCCGACGGCAGGGTGCGGCACCACGTATTCGGTGAACGCGATTACGACCAATCTGAACGCCTGATCCAAAAACTGCTGTCCGAAGCCACTGGCGAAGAGATAGCAGGTGATTTGGTAGCCGTCGCCGGCGAAGGTCCTCAGGCCGCAGCCGATAAACAGAATCTGCGCTCGCCTGAAAGTTATGTCGGCTATGCCCTAGGCCGAACGTTCGTATCTCCTGGTGGCGTTAACGAAGATGCTCCCACTCTTTATCAGGCGGTACAAGCGCTGTCCCTCAATCGTTGGAGCCTAGCAGGCATTTGGACTATTGGTAGCGAGTTCGCAACCTTGAACGATCCATCTGGTAGCATTTCGTACCGGTTTCATTCCCGCGATCTTCATCTAGTGTTGGCTCCTGCCGTCCAAGGTCAAGGCATTCGCTTTCGTGTCAAGATCGATGGAGCACCGCCCGGGGTCGATCATGGTTTTGACACTGACCCCGAAGGCTGGGGAAACGTGCAGGACGGGCGCATGTATCAGCTTGTCCGGCAAAGAGGATCAGTCGAAGATCGAACCTTCCAGATTGAGTTCTTCGACGCCGGTGTACGAGCCTATGCCTTTACGTTCGGATAATTACCAAAACAGGTTTGGGACGACGCGCCTGCACGAGCGTCTGTTGGCGATCGGCCGTCGCGCCACTCGGGTGATGTGCGGCGCCACCGCCGCTCCAGCTATACAAAACATATTGGCGACACCATCGTCCGATAGTTTTGCGTCTGCTGATAGATGATCTTTGCCTCCGCATCTGAACAGATTGCGCGGATAAAGTGCGAAGCACCGCTCTTTGCGACCAGCATCGAGCGGACTCTCGACAGGAACTGGCATCGATCGTCACCTCTGCTGGCGCAATATTGACCGATGCAGGGAGTGCGATCTGACGCATCCTGTGGCGCACCACTCCAGCAGTACAACAGCATGCGCCGCCAACGGTACGCGGCTTCGGAAGTACGCACCTGTGCAAAGAGGTTCTCCGCTAACTAACCGCGTGATCACCGCGGCATCGGCCAACCACTACCCGCATCCAATTTATGCTCGGAGTTGTCATGGAAGACTGCCTCGCCCGCATTTTCACTCACCCGGTGATCCAGGCACCGATGGTGGGTGTTTCCACGCCACAGCTTGCGGCCGCCGTATCCAACGCCGGGGGTGTGGGATCGCTCGGTATTGGAGCGAGTTCTGTCGCCGCGGCGCAGCACATGATAGAGGAGACCCGCGGCCTCACCTCGGCCGCTTTCAACGTCAACGTCTTTTGCCATCCTCCGGCGCAGCGGGATCAGGTACTAGAAACTGCATGGATAGAATATCTTACCCCGCTGTTTCACGAATTTGACGTTTCGCCTCCGGCCGACGTCAAGGAGATCTACAAGAGCTTTGTCGAGGATGACGAAGCATTGCGGATGCTCCTCGCTATGAGACCCGCGATTGTAAGCTTTCATTTCGGCCTGCCTCCTCAGGAACACATTAACGCGCTGCGCGATGCCGGAATCATTACCTTGGCGACAGCGACGAATCTCAGTGAAGTGCGTCTGATCGAGGATGCGGGGATCGATGCCATTGTCGCCCAAGGAATAGAAGCTGGTGGGCACCGGGGTCAGTTCGATCTGTCCGAACATGACCTAGGGCTGAGCATGTCCGTTCTGATGCGTCTGCTCGTTCGGAATACGCGGCTCCCGGTGATTGCCGCCGGAGGCATTATGGACACACGAGGCGTAAAGGCCGCACTTACATTGGGCGCTGCTGCCGTTCAGATGGGGACGGCCTTCATTTTGTGCCCCGAGTCTGGCGCGGACTCGGCATATCGTGCTGCCCTCAAAAGCGAACGCGCCGCAGACACACGCCTGACGTCCGCGATTTCCGGGCGGCCTGCTCGCGGACTGGCTAATCGCTTTATGGAGATTGGCTCGATTGGCCCGCGCGTTCCGAGCTACCCAGTGGCCTACGACATTGGAAAGACGCTGTACGCCGTCTCCAAGGCGCAAGGCAGCGATGCATTTGGTGCCTACTGGGCCGGACAAGGAGCAGCGCTCGCCCGTGAGGTGCCTGCCGCTGTATTGGTGGCCAGTATCTTAAGCGGAATTTAGCTGGAAACGATGTGTGTCACCGTGCAGCTGTGGATCTGCCGGCTCTGTGAAAATGCCGATCTTTCCGGAGACGGGTGGAGCGTATTTGTCGATGAAGTTGCAGAAATTTGAAGATCGGCATGGCGAGAACGCACGAAACGTGGGTGAAGCTGACCGTCATCGAGCGAAGGGGGCGCCGGCGCATCTCGTCGGCAGCGCCAAGTGCCGCTTCTCCTCACGCGGCTCCGTCCTGCGGCTCGCTGCAGGGCGGTGAGTTACTCAGCAGCGGCCTGCGCCCGTGATGATGGCCCTCCTGTCATTCTTCAGGACAGCGAGCCAGCTCGTCTGATAGGCAGCTGTGTTGTCGCGCGGATCATGCACCACGCCCCGGTCGGCACACGATGCGGGAAGCTCGGCAACGAGCTCCTCGATATGGCAGAGGTGCCGCGTTGCCGCAGGGTCGTCTCATCGCCACCGCCTTCGCCCAATGGCGCGCCATAGCCGACCAGATCCGGCCGAAGGTGCCGAAGCTGGCGACAATCATGGACGACGCCGAGTCCGACGTGCTGGCCTACGCGCGCCTCGTCCCAGGGAAAGCTGATGCCTGCGCGGCATCAACTGACTGGATGGAGTTCACACGGCTTCAGATAGGCGGCGCTTGGGACATAGCCTTCGGCAAGCACCAAGACGCCTCAATCCAATGACCCCTTTGTCCTCCCGAAACGGTACTAGCCCTGCAGAAGCTTGAGCAACTCCTTGGCAGCCGAGCTAGATGAGGAGGGGTTCTGGCCGGTGATCAAGCGACCGTCAACGACTGTGAAATCGGCCCAATCACCAGCTTTTTCATAGTTGCCGCCCAAACGCTTCAGCTCGTCCTCAACGAGGAAGGGGACGACATCCGTCAGGTGGACCGCTTCCTCCTCGCTGTTGGTGAAGCCGGTGACACGCTTTCCCTTGACGATAGGTTGACCCCGATAAGTCACCTTTTGCAGGACAGCCGGGGCATGACACACTGCGACGACCGGCCTGTCTGAGTTGTAAAAATCCTCAATCAGGCGGATCGAATTCTCGTCATTGACAAGGTCCCACATGGGACCATGGCCCCCCGGATAAAAAACCGCATCGAAACCGTCCGCTTTCACGTCGCCGAGCTTTTCGGTCTTCGCCAATAGGTGCTGAGTTTCGGAGTCTTTCTTGAAGCGCGTCATCGCTTCTGTCTGATTGTCCGGATCGTCGCTTTTGGGGTCGATCGGCGGCTGCCCTCCCTTGGGCGATGCCAAAGTGATCTCGGCTCCGGCGTCCCTGAACACGTAGTAGGGGGCCGCGAACTCTTCCAGCCAGAAACCCGTCTGCTCGCCCGTATTCCCGAGCTGGTCATGCGACGTTAATACCATCAGGATTTTCATAGTCAGTCTCCGTTAGTTGCGGCGTGTCCCAGACCGGCATTGCCCGGTTACTCTTAATTCGGCTTCTCGTGATCTTCGCGGGCTATTCTTCGTACTTGGCTGTATAGTGTCCGAGGTTCTTTTCGACGTCCCCAGGCTGCTGCAGCCCCTGGTTAACGAGAGCTTTCACTCGCGCCTGAGCGCCGGGCCTTTGTACAGAAGTGATGAATGCGTCCCATCCCGGTTGCATTTCGGCGTCCGGCGGCAGGCTAGCGAGATCAACCAGGTTCTTGGTCTCGGCAATGGCTTCCCGATCGAACGAAGCAATACGCCTCGCCAAAGCATCGACAAAACTGTCGAGTTCGGAGTCAGGAAGTGCCCGATTCACGTAGCCGTAACGCTCAGCCAGTTCTCCGTTCAAATCATCGGCGCCAATCAGGATTTCCATTGCGCGGCCACGGCCAACCAGGCGAGGCAAACGCGCCATTGGGCCGCCACCCGGTACGAATCCCGCTCCGACTTCGAATTGCGACAGAACCGCTTTCTCGCGACTGGCGAAACGCATATCAGCAGCGAGCGCAAGTTCGCTGCCAATGCCACTCGCCCGGCCGCGAATCGATACGATTGTCACGGCCTTGAGACGGCTGAGGCGAACCATGAGGTCGGGCACGGGGTGCATGCCCGTAGGCCCCGGCTTCATCCCAGTGGAATCTTCAAGGGGCTCCAACAGGTCATAGTGCGCGATGAAATAGCCTGGGACCGCGCTGTCAATTACGACAACCTTAACGCTCGGGTCCGCTTCAACCTGGTCCAGGATGTTAACTAGTTCCCGAACCTCCGCAGGGCCGATTATGTTGAGGGGCGGATTGTTGAAGGTGACCTCCCAGTACGCTGCACTCTTGCGGGTCAAGCGGATATTCTCCGTCTGCTTGTTCTCAGCTGCTAGAACATGCGCGTGGGCGTCACCCGATGGCTTCGAGGTTTGTGCGAGTGTCTGGGTAGAGAAGCCAGCTACTGACGTTGCGGCGAACAGTATTGCTAGCTTACTGATATTGGACACCTTCATCGCTTGATTCCAGCTAGTTGAGCGCGGGGATCTGGCTTTTTGCACGTCGGATCACCAGCAATGTCGTCAGTTTCGATAGGCATGGGTCAGCTTCCTGTCGCTGCGCGCATGCGCCGGTAGTCGAGTGTAGGCAAGCCGCCCCAGCCCCAGTTGTCTGTGTCGACCTCCTCGATGATGACAAAAGTCGAGTCTAGA
This sequence comes from Mesorhizobium sp. M0816, assembly GCF_040320005.1. Classification (NCBI taxonomy): domain Bacteria; kingdom Pseudomonadati; phylum Pseudomonadota; class Alphaproteobacteria; order Hyphomicrobiales; family Phyllobacteriaceae; genus Mesorhizobium; species Mesorhizobium sp. M0816. Next base: position 98,367 of record NZ_JAMYOT010000012.1, read on the forward strand.
GACTTGTTAAGGACATCGCGCAGGAGCTGGCTCGCGCCCTTGATTAGGGCCGCCTTCTCCTCCGCAGTGACCGACGTTGTTCCTGACTTGGTGCCCTCGCGGGTCACTTGAATGGTAACAATAGGCATGTTGTTTCCTCGGCGAATTGGATGCTCAATACGAATTTCCTTAATGGCCGGCACTTTGGCCGCCATCTACGTGCAGGATCTCTCCGGTTACGAAGGCAGCCGATTCCAGGTAGAGAATTGCCTCGACAACATCGGCGATTTCGCCCATGCGTCCGACGGGGTGAAGGGCGCTAAGCGCTTCGTGCGTCTGGACCGGATGGATGGTCGTCTTGATGACACCGGGCGAGACCGCGTTCACCCGGATCCCGCGGCTTGCATACTCGATAGCAAGCGATCTGGTCGCGGCGTTCAAGCCGCCCTTAGTCAACGCAACGAGCGCCGCTGGCACGGCCGTATTTGGATGTGCGACCAGACTCGTTGTGACCTGCACGATATGGCCGCTGTACTTCTTTTCCATTTCGCGAGCGGCGAGTTGCGTGATGTGAAAGAAACCAGCGATGTTGACACCTAGGACCGCCATGAAGTCCTCCTCGGTGTAGAGGTTGAACGGCTTGGAGATAAAGATGCCCGCGTTGTTGACGAGCGTGTCTATCCGCCCGAACCGATCCACTCCTGTGGCGATAACGCGCTCGGCCGTCTTGGGATCGGAGATGTCACCGGCCACCACCAGAATGTCGTTGTCACCCGACCACTCCATTGAACGCGCTGTTGCGACCACACAGTAGTTCCGGTCCCGGTACGCCCTTGCAAGTGCAGCGCCAATACCGCGCGACGCGCCGGTAACGACTGCTACTTTCCGTTCGTCACCCACAGTAATTCACCTTTTCGACTTCCCTGTACCCAGTTCTGCACAACGCAATAGACAAAATGCAGGAGGAAGGATGCGAAATCGATAGTACGAAGGTGTCATCGATACCTTGGGATTAGTGGATCAGTGTCGAGCTATTCGGGGTGGATCGGACTCCGCAATGGTGGCGCGGCGCTATACCGCGTTAGGACCGCCGCTGAAGGATGGGCTACTGAGCGGACTTAGGCCCGCGACATGCGGGAGTCAGCGCGCGAGGCCGAGCCTCGCGGCAATGTTCCCTAGGTCGGGAAGAGTTTTCGCTTACATCTTGCGCATTACGCTGCCCCGATGCGCCTTGATGGACACGTGATCTCGCCGTCAGTTCCAATCTTCGCGATGATAGTGATTTTGGTAGCTGAACAAAGGCATGAGGATCGACGCGCAGGACCTGCGCAGAGAGTATTCGATCCGCTCTCTACCGCCCTCTCGCGGATAGGAATGGCCCTGTCCTTCCGATCTGCCGTTCAAGCCCACGACGGCATGCTCTGGGCTTGCCCAACGCCCCCAACGGGGCTCAATATTTCAATTCGCGTTAGGCACCAATACGCTCCGTCGGCATAGTGTGAGGCCTCGAAGTCGCGCACATTTGTGATCACTTCGAATCGTCGCGCGTCGCCGGGCTCGCCGGACGCAGGATCGATCGCCAGCATTCGAGCAGCCGCAGCAAGTTTCCGGATTGAGTAGCTTCATTGCAGCCATGAGCTTCGTCGAGCCGAAGGCCGTATATTCGGGCTGGGCTCGGTTGACAAACTAGATCTGCCGTCAGGCCCGCGGTCCACGCGATGGTCGGCAACACTTCCGCCACCCGACCGAGATGGATCTCCATTGCCATCTTTCGCGAGTGATAAGCTGCGCTACGACAATGCGGACCGTCCCATTGTATCTTTGTCGGTTTTCAGACGTCCAGTGTTCTCTCGCTGCTATCAATACAAAGGTATCGCCGACACCATCGTGCAATAGATTTGCCTCGGCTAACAGTCGATGTGTAACTCGCATCCAAACGGACCAATTAGACCGAGGGGCATATCATGTCAGCATTACCGATCTCGCCCACACGGCGCGAACTACTTGCCGCCACAGCCGCTGTGGGCGCTCTCAGCCTGCTCCCGGGAACGCTGCGGGCGGCGGGTGCTAGCGGCTCCATCCGCCCATTGAGGCGGCCCGCTGGTTAGCCGAAAGCAGAGCGCAGCAAAACAACACTAGAGGAGAAAAGGAGACCACCATGAACCAGATTCTGTCCAAAAGAGCCGTCGCACACTCCGCAGGAACGGTCGACCTGAAGCTCGAGGTCGTCGTCATCTCTGTATCGGATGTCGATCGCGCCAAGCGCTTTTATGGTGACTTGGGCTGGCGGCTCGACGCAGACTTCGTCGTCGGGGACGAATTTCGGGGCGTACAATTCACACCTCCCGGCTCTCCTGCCTCGATCCAATTCGGTAAGGAGACGCCGTCCGCGGCGCCAGGACCGGCAAATCGACTCTATCTCGTTGTGTCGGACATCGTGGCGGCTCGTGCCGAGCTCTTAGGTCGTGGTGTCGAAGTGAGTGAAGTGTTCCACCGTGCCGGTCCGGGAAAACCGGCCGTCACCGGCCCGGACCCGGAACGGCGCAGTTACTTTACCTACGCCACGTTCCGCGACCCGGATGGCAATGAATGGCTCCTCCAGGAAGTCACCACCCGATTCCCGGGCCGGATTGACTCGAACACGACGAGCTTCGCCTCGGCATCGGATCTGGCGAGCGCCTTGCGGCGTGCGTCGGCCGCTCACGGCGAGCACGAGAAGCGGAACGGCGGCCAGCGAGATGAGAACTGGCCGGATTGGTACGCCGAATACATGGTGGCGGAGCAGTCGGGCAAGCCGCTACCGCTTTAAGCAGCCGTTGCGGCGGCTTCAATAGGTGACTGCGCACGATTGCAAGCTGCTCCGTTCAGCCCCGACGGTTCGAGACTGCAATCGTGCGTTCCTTCGGTCGATCACCAGACACCCCTGCTTGCCGCGCCCATCAACCCAAAGGTATTGGCGATACCATCGTGCAATAGATTTGCTCTGCATAACAGCCGATTGCCGATTTGAGTATCGTATCCGACAGATGGGAACACAGAGGAGGTCGTCCATGTCTGCAACATCACTATCGCCCACGCGCCGCGATCTGCTTGCCGCCACGGCCGCGGTCGGGACCCTCAGCCTGATGCCATCGGTGCTTCGCGCAGAGGCCGCTGACAATTCAATTCGTCCCTTCCGCATCAGTGTTTCCGAAGAGGCGCTCGTAGATCTTCGCAGGCGCATCGCGGCGACACGGTGGCCCGACATGGAAACCGTCAGTGACCGTACCCAAGGTGTCCAATTGGCGAAGCTAAAGCCGCTCGTAGAGTACTGGGGTACCCTCTATGACTGGCACAAGGTCGAAGCGAAGCTCAACCAGATCCCCCAGTTCATCACCGAGATCGACGGGTTGGAAATCCAATTCGCTCACATCCGCTCGCCCCATAACAACGCCATGCCGCTGCTTATGACGCACGGTTGGCCGGGCTCCATTATCGAGCTGCTCAAGGTCATCGATCCACTCACCAATCCCACGGCCCATGGCGGTAGCGCCGAGGATGCCTTTCACCTCGTCCTTCCCACAATGCCTGGCTACGGCTTCTCTGGCCATCCAAAGACGACCGGCTGGAGCCCTGCTCGGATGGCGAGCGCGTTCCACGAGCTGATGCTCCGGCTTGGCTACCAGCAGTACGTCTCCCAAGGAGGCGACTGGGGCGCGATCATCTCTGAGCTGCTCGCGGTGCAAGCGCCGGAGGGTCTCCTCGGCATCCACGTCAATATGCCCGGCACTGTGCCGCCGGACGTCCTCCGGCACCTACGCAATTTCGATGCCGTACCCGCGGATTTCTCGGAGAGCGAGATGGTCGCCTACGACCGGCTCCTGCATTTCTACCGCGACGGCTTCGGCTACGCGGCGATGATGAATCAGAGCCCGCAGACGATAGGCTACGCCCTCGCGGATTCGCCGGTCGCCATGGCGGCATATTACTACGACAAATTCGCGGAGTGGACCGACAGCGGCGGAGAACCAGAGAAAGTCCTGACGTACGACGAGATGTTGGACGCCATCTCTCTCTACTGGCTGACCAATACCGGGACATCATCGTCTCGGTCCTACTGGGAAGGCGCCCGGGCAGGCGGCGGCCCGTTCAACGCGTTCGACATCCCGGCTGTCCCGGTCGCGGTTAGCGTGTTCCCAGCCGAGATCTACCGCGCGCCTCGGCGGTGGGGCGAGCAGAGTTTCGGCAATCTCATCTACTGGAACGAGGTCGACAAGGGCGGCCACTTCGCTGCCTGGGAGCAGCCCGAACTCTTTTCCGCCGAGATCAGGGCCGCGTTCCGCTCGCTTCGTCGATCGGGATGAGATCAACCGCAGAACGGCCTGCCGCTCCGCCTCCCGCTGAACGCAATGAGAATGACGATGACATCAGCAAATGGCGGTTCGATCCTCGTGACTGGAGCAGCGGGTGACATCGGTGCTATCGGCCGCCATCTCACCGCAATGCTCCTCGCCAAGGGGCATAACGTGCGCGCCCTGGTGCGGCGGGAAGATGCAAGGGCTGAGGCCTTGCGAATGCTCGGGGCCGAGGTCGTGCAGGGCGATCTGACCGATCTTGTCTCGGTTCACCGTGCCGTGGAAGGTTGCGCACGCATCTATTTCGGAATGTCAGTCTCGGCGGCTTATCTCGAAGCGACTGTGAACCTCGCCGCGGTGGCGCGCCACCATGGTGTCGAGGCATTCGTGAACATGTCGCAGATGACGGTAACGCAGATGAGCATCACCGAGACCACTGACAGCCCGCAGCACAAGCTGCACTGGCTTGCGGAACAGTCATTGGCCTGGTCGGGGCTGCCGGTCGTCACCGTGCGGCCGACGGTCTTCCTCGAAAGCTTTTTCCTGCGTCTCGCCGCGGCTGGCGTCCGAGACAACGACGAACTGGCGCTGCCGCTGGGAAACAGCAGGACCTCGCCTATCTCGGCTGTTGATGTGGCGCGCGCGGTTTGCGTGATCCTCGTCGACCCTGCCTCCCACATTGGTCATGTCTACAATCTGACCGGATTTGAGTCGGCCGATCTGGACCATTACGCGCGGGTCTTCTCCGAGGTTCTCGGCCGAACGATCGGCTATCGCAACGTACCGCTCTCCGCGTGGACGGACAGTATGCGAGAGCTTGGAGTGCCGGCGCACCTCGTCAACCACCTCGTCGCGATGGCCGAGCTGCACGTGCAGGGACGCTATGACCGCATGACGGATGACCTGTTCAAGCTCACCGGCAAGACGCCGACGAGCATGTCCGACTTCGTAAAACTGCACGCTGCTGAATTCACGCGGAGTGAAGCCGCGGCGGCTTGAGATACTGGCCGACGCCGTGTCGCTACGTGCACAGTCATCGCGAGAGGAAAGGCCTGTCATGGACAAGATCAAGAATCCCGAGAAGATTCATCGTCGCCGCCTCTTGGTGGGCGCCGCGGCAATGGCAGTTGCAGCCGCGGAACTCACCGCAAATGGGCGGGCAGAGGACCCCGCTGGGGTTACAATTCAGGCCAACGCGCCCACCTCGGGCGGGGGGCCGAACTCGTTCGGATCGCTCAAACAGATCAATGCAGGCGTGCTGGATGTCGGATATGCCGAGCTGGGGCCTGCCGACGGCGCGCCTGTCATTTTGCTTCATGGCTGGCCGTACGACATCCACACCTTCATCGACGTCGCACCCCTGCTTGCAGCGAAGCGACATCGTGTGATCGTGCCCTACCTGCGTGGATACGGCACCACGCGTTTCCTGTCGGACGACACGATGCGCAACGGTCAGCAGTCGGCGTTCGCTGCAGACACGATCGCCCTGATGGATGCGCTGGGCATCGAAAGAGCTATTGTCGCCGGCTGCGACTGGGGCGCCCGCACGGCGAACATCATCGCCGCCCTGTGGCCGGAACGCTGCAAGGCGATGGTCTCGGTGAGCGGCTATCTCATCGGGAATCAGCAGCTCGGCATGGTGCCGCTGCCGCCGAAGGCCGAGCTGCAGTGGTGGTACCAATACTATTTCGCCACGGACCGCGGCCGTGACGGCTACGAGAAATACAGGAACGATTTTGCCAGGCTGATCTGGCAGCTCGCTTCGCCCTTATGGAGCTTCGACGACGCCACCTTCGAGCGCAGCGCTGCGGCCTTCGACAATCCTGATCATGTGGCGATCGTGATCCACAATTACCGCTGGCGACTCGGGTTGGCTGGAGGCGAGCAGCAGTACGATGAGCTGGAGCAGCAGCTCGCGCAAGGTCCTCTCATCAGGGTGCCCACGATCACACTCGAGGGCGACGCCAACGGCGCGCCGCATCCGAATCCCAGTGCATATGCAAAGAAGTTCGTGGGCAAGTATCAGCACCGGATGATCCCAGGCAACATCGGTCACAATTTGCCGCAAGAAGCGCCACACGCCTTCGCTCAGGCGGTGATCGATGTTGATGGCATTTGACGGCGATCCGGACACGGTCCCTGGTGAGAGAGCCTCAGCTACCGGCGCCGAGACAGTCGGCATTCGCGCACGTTGCACCCACCAATCCCAAGGTATCGGCGATACCATCGTGCAATGGACTCGGCTCCATCGTGCGGTAGCGTTGCCGACCACGATGGTCAAAGGGAGATACACCATGGCCTTTTCCATTAAAGTCAATGGTCAGACGCATAGCGTGGATGTCGACAACGATACTCCTCTTTTGTGGGTGCTGCGTGACGTGCTTGGCATGACGGGCACGAAATTCGGATGTGGCTTGGCGCTCTGCGGCGCCTGCACGGTGCATGTCGACGGCGTCGCGACGCGTTCCTGCGTCACGCCTGTCGACAGCATCGGCCCGTCCGAAATTGTCACGATCGAGACGATAGGTGCGACGACGGTGGGCGCCAAGATCCAGAAGGCCTGGCTAGATCGGGAGGTCGTTCAGTGCGGCTACTGCCAGTCGGGGCAGATCATGTCCGCGGCGGAACTCCTCGCCACCAACCCCAATCCGACGGATGCTGACATCGACAACGCGATGTCGGGTAACATTTGCCGCTGCGGGACTTATGCCCGCATTCGCGAGGCCATCAAGCAGGCTGCGGCGAGCTGAGAGGGAGGCAACCATGAGAATCGACCAACAGGCGACCCGGACTTCCGACCGGCATCAACTGCCAGCGGTGAACGCTCTCTCCCGGCGGTCCTTTCTGCAGGCAGGTGTGGCTGCCAGCGGCGGCCTGCTGCTCAGTCTCAGCCTGCCGTTCCCGGCTGATGGAGCGGAAGCGAGCACCGACGATATCTTTGCGCCAAACGCGTTCGTTCGCATCGGCAGTGACGGCAAGATCGTCCTGACCATGCCTTACGTCGAAATGGGGCAGGGCACATACACGGCGATCCCGATGCTGATCGCCGAAGAGCTCGAGGTGGATCTCAAACAGGTCGAATTGCAGCACGCCCCGCCCGATGAAAAGCTCTACGCTAACCCCTTGCTGGGCGTGCAGGCGACGGGCAATTCGAACGCGATCCGAGGAGCATGGGAGCCGCTGCGCCATGCCGGTGCGACCGCGCGGATCATGCTGGTGGCCGCTGCCGCGAAACGCTGGAAAGTCGATCCGGGGGCCTGCCGCGCCGAACGCGGAGAAGTTGTTCATGCGACCACCGGCCAACGTATCAGGTACGGCGAACTTGCCGCCGATGCGGCTCGGATGCCGGTTCCCGCAAGCGTCGAGCTCAAACGACCGCAGGATTTCACGCTCATTGGCACCCCGGCGAAGCGTCTCGACACGCCGGCGAAGGTCAATGGGACGGCGGTCTACGGTATCGACGCACGCCCGCCAGGCGTGAAGATCGCGACGCTTGCGCAGTCGCCGGTGTTTGGCGGTCGCGTCAAGCGCGTCGACGATGCGGCTGCCAGAGCCGTCAATGGCGTGCGCCAGATTGTGCGGCTTCACGACGCTGTGGCCGTCGTGGCCGATCACATGGGAGCTGCCAAAAAAGGGCTAGAGGCCCTGGTGATTGAATGGGACGACGGTCCACACGCCAAACTCGACACGGGCACAGTCCTCGGCGAGCTCGAACGGGCAACGCTCAATCCGGGCGCAGTTGCGCAGAGCATCGGGAATATCGAGCGTGGGATGGCGGACGCCGTCACCAAGGTCGAAGCGACCTACCGGGTTCCGTTTCTTGCGCACGCGTCCATGGAACCGATGAACTGCACGGTTCATTTGCGTGAGGACGGCTGCGAAATCTGGGTTGGAAACCAAGCGCTCGCACGCGCCCAGGCGGCCGCGGCGGAGACCGCTGGTTTGTCGTTGGACAAGGTCGTCGTGCACAATCATCTGATTGGCGGTGGTTTCGGGCGAAGGCTCGAGGCAGACGGTGTCATTCGCGCCGTCGAGATTGCGAAGCATGTAGACGGGCCGGTCAAGGTCGTGTGGACCCGCGAGGAGGATATTCAGCATGACATGTATCGTCCCATGTTCTTCGACCGGGTCTCGGCCGGTCTCGACACAAAGGGGATGCCTGTCGCCTGGAACAATCGTTTTGCCGGATCCTCCATCATAGCAAGGTGGCTACCGCCCGCGTTCAACAACGGTCTCGACCCCGACACGACCGAGGGCGCCATCAACCTTGTCTACGACCTTCCGAATCTGAATGTTGAATACGTGCGGGTGGAACCGCCCGGCATTCCGACTGCCTTCTGGCGTAGCGTCGGCCCGTCACACAATGTCTTTGTGACTGAAAGTTTCATGGACGAACTGGCGGTGGCGGCCGAGCAGGATCCGGTTGTCTACCGGCTCGCGCTCCTCGGTAAATCGCCCCGAGCCAAGGCTGTCCTCGAGCTCGCCGCCGACAAAGCCGGTTGGGGACAAGAGCTCCCCCAATGGGTCGGCCGCGGTGTCTCAATCCAGAACGCGTTTGGGAGCTATATGGCGCAGGTTGCCGAAGTTGAAGTGGCGAAAGACGGCACCGTTCGCGTTCGGCGCGTCGTCTGCGCAGTCGATTGCGGCATGGTCGTCAATCCCGACACTGTCCAGGCGCAGATCCAGAGTGCAGTCATGTTCGGAACCACCGCCGCGCTCCATGGTGAGATCACGCTGAAGGACGGCCGAGTCAAGCAGACGAACTTCGACACCTACCAGATTCTGCGGATGGACCAGGCGCCAGCTGTCGAGGTGCACATCGTCCAGAGTTCCGAGGCCCCGGGCGGAATGGGCGAGGCCGGGACTTCCTGCATCGTTCCTGCCGTGAGCAATGCGATCTTCGCGGCTACGGGTAAGCGCCTGCGACAGATGCCCGTGGACCAAGCTGTCTTGCAGCGACCTGTTTGAATGGGAAATGGCATGACGCGGACGAGCAGGACGCCCGAACTATATTGGCCTCAAAATGAACTGTGTAGTCGTTGCGCTCGTCTGCAAACCAAGCGTCGTACTCACACGCGGGCCGGATGACCCCTTGCGGCCGAGCATGGCGGACGATGGCTTTAGCCTGATGGTGACGGGCTAGTGGAGCGAAAGCCTATGGGCGCTTCGCGTTTCGTCAACGATGGTGAAGCCGCGGCAGGCCCTCATTCAGATCTACACGAACCTTCGCCGCGCCACGGGAATTCTTCACCAGGGCCGCCCGACAAACGCACCTTGCCCTCAGAATCCGCGCGGCGGTACAAACAGGCAGATGGTGTGCCCGTCATTCGCGCCGGCCACCGAACACCAATGAAACACGCCATCGGGACTGTTCTTGATGCGGCTGTCTGTGTATGTAATTACCTCCCCGGTGCCCTTTATAACATAGCCTTCGGGCCGCTCTCCGATGGCATTGTACGCAACGTCACGGCAGTCGTAGCCAGAGCAGCAGGAGAAGGGATAAGTCCACCCCTGTGGCCGCGTAGCGGTTGGTAACGCGTCATGCGCCCTGGCCTGCGCTGCTATGAGGAGCACCCCTGTGCCGACCAGAACAGCCCCGACCAGGCCCAGAAGCGCTCTGCCTGCGAAGTCATTGCTGGGTGCGGGCCTGCTGCCGTCGTCAACGACACAGCCGACATCACAGCGGCAGAGCGGGTAGAGACTGCAGCGGACTGCCTGTTTCGGTCTCATAGGGGAACTCCTGTACTTGGCGTTGCTCGCTCTAACAGATCGGCACAGAGCGGTTGCGAGCTGTGGAAGTTCGACTCTTTCACGCCTTAAACGGCACATTCCGGGGCGCTCATTTCGTCGCCGAGGCACTGCATCATCCGCCGCATCGTCTCGGCATTGCGCGCCTCGCGTCGACCGTGACCATGCGGCGCGAGGCTGGTCCAGGGCCGCGCATGTAGTAAAGCTCCGGCCGGTAGCGGGTTGCGACGAATTCGCGAAACGCTGATAGAGGCTGTATGATGAGGGACAAGAGTTTCATGACGTGATTTCCTTTCCACTAAGCACGTCTGCACAGACGAATGGCACGTACACATTCGTACAAGTGTGGAGACGAATCTATTGCACGATGGTGTTGCCAATACTTTGGCATCAGTGTGCGCGACTAGCGCCACATCAACCTCAGTCCTGATCGCAAGCGGCCGCCACGAAGACAGCTTCCGCGTCGGCATTATCGCAGCGCGTACTCAGCACGGGGGCCGAACCAAAAGTATCGGCAACACCATCGTGCAATAGATTTGCTGCGGATATCAGTCTATCTGTGTGCCTATAACCGAATTGCGAGTGGTTTCCGTGCGGGCGCCCTTGCGGCCGCCTGGATCCATTCAATCGGCACTCCTGATCAACCCCGCATTCCATCTGAGCGACGAATGGAGGTTCTCGTGAAAACGGTTCGTATCATGGCGACAGCAGCAGCTCTAATCATCGGGACCGGGTCATGAACCGTAGCTTCGACGCGATCATCATCGGCGCCGGGCAGGCGGGACCCTCACTCGTCGGGCGCTTCACAGCGGCCGGCATGAAGGTCGCGCTGATCGAACGCAAGTTCGTCGGCGGAACCTGCGTCAACACCGGCTGCATGCCCACGAAGGCCATGGTCGCCAGCGCCTATGCCGCGCATTTCGCCCGGCGCGCGGGCGACTTCGGCGTCTCGGTCAGTGGCGGGATCGCAGTTGACATGAAGAAGGTACACGCGCGCGCGGCCAAGGTAACGCTCGACGCGCGTTCGGGCCTCGAGAGATGGCTGACCGGCATGGAGAACTGCACCGTGCTCCGCGGTCATGCCCGGTTCGTCGGCCCGCACAAGATCGAGGTTGGCGGCGAATTACTCTCGGCGCCGAGTATCTTCATCAATGTCGGCGGCCGGGCGGCAAGACCCGATATGCCCGGTATCGACCAAGTCAAGGTCCTGGACAACACCGACATGGTCACGCTCGACCAGGCGCCTCGCCACCTCATCGTGGTCGGTGGCAGCTATGTCGGGCTCGAATTCGCACAGATGTTCCGCCGCTTCGGGGCCGAAGTGACCGTCGTGGAGAAGGGACCTCGGCTGGTCTCGCGCGAGGATGAAGATGTTTCCGCATCGATTAAGGACATTCTCGAGCGTGAAGGTATTGCAATTAGGCTTGACGCCGAATGCATCCGCTTTGAGCCACACGGCGATGAAATCCGTGTCGGCCTTAACTGCGCGCGCGACCCTCGCGACGTGGTCGGCAGCCACGTGCTACTCGCTGTCGGACGCCGCCCCAACACCGATGATCTGGGTTTGGACCTGGCAGAAATCGCACGGGACGCCCGCGGCTACATTACTGTCGACGACCGTCTCGCGACTAATGTCGAGGGTGTCTTCGCGCTCGGCGAATGCAACGGCCGCGGTGCCTTCACCCACACGGCCTACAACGACTTCGAAATCGTTGCCGCCAATCTGCTCGACGGGGAAAGCCGCAAAGTCAGTGACCGCGTGCCCGGCTATGCGCTCTACATCGACCCGCCGCTGGGACGCGCCGGGATGACCGAGGCGGAAGGGCGGAAGGCCGGTCTAACCGTCCTGATCGGCTCGCGGCCAATGACGCGTGTCGGCCGCGCTATTGAGAAGGGCGAGACGCTCGGATTCATGAAGGTCGTCGCCAATGCAGAAACGGGTAAGATCCTCGGCGGCGCTATCCTCGGGCCGGGCGGCGACGAGGCAATCCACGGTATACTCGACGCCATCAACGTGGGCACGCCATATCGAGACCTTCAATGGGCCGTGCCGATCCATCCAACGGTCTCGGAGCTTATACCAACTGTGATCGGTGCGATGCAGCAGAGTCGTTAGCGAATACGGCGCCCGGAAGCGACCAGTGCGCGCCTGACGAGCAGATCTCCGTGCTCGCTGCGTTGAGGCGGAGCCGTCGCCGTGCATCTTTCTCACGGCCCGTCGGGGACCGCCGTTCACAGCGCAAAACCAGTGCGTTTTTCGCACGGCCGACTCGCATGCAGAATAACGCCCCCGCTATGATCGGCGCCAGCTTGCGCCTCACCGCCATCACGATCTTGCGGTGCGAGGCGCGTGAGGCGACCGCTAGCACCTAGTTCTCGACTTTTTCAGGCCACAGCTCGCTGCGGCGCTGGGCACTACACGCAGCCATAGGTCAATCGCAGTGCCGTAGTATGGCGTGCTTGTGACCGACAGCCCACCGCCTTGTCTTTCCATCAGTTGGCTCACCATCGCGAGGCCGAGCCCTGTACCGTTAGTTTTCGTCGAAAAGTAGGGGACCCCCGCACTTCGCAGCGTCGCCAGGTCCATGCCGATACCGGTATCGGCAACCGAGAGACGGACCATCGGTTCGCGCGTGGCGGTGCGGTTGCCAGGCTGGCGAGCCATGGCGGCGGCTACGACGACCTCCCCGCCGTCCGGCATCGCATCGCGGGCGTTGAGCACCAGATTGAGCAATGTCCGCTCTATTAGCTGCCGGTCGATGAAGGCCGGCGGAAGATCGTTGGCAATATCGAATCGAATGATGATAGCGGTAGGCAACACGCTCGCAAGGACCGGCTCCAGGGTTTCCAGAAGCTGGCTGATATCCACCGCCGCTAGCTGGAGTTTCCGAGGGTTCGCAAAATCGAGCAGTTGTCGTGCCAGTGTTTTGGCGCGGAAGGCGCAGAATATCGCTCCATCTATGCGTCTGAGCTGCCTCGGCGAGCCTGCCTTCAGACGTTGCAGTTCCTCCATGATCGTGACGATCGGGGTGAGGAGATTGTTGAAATCGTGGACGATCGAGGCGAGCAGTATTCGCGGATCAGTACCCGCCACCGCAGGAGTGTCCTCGTCGATGCTTCGATACCGCGATGTCCGATGCCGTTCTTCTATCATGTCCTCTCTCCATCGGGAAACTTCTTCGGGAAGTCTCGATAAGCTGACCGGCGAAGGCGAGACCACCGGCCGGCGATGTGTTTTCATGACGCTTTCCTGTCACTCCGCACATCTGGCTAGTCGGATGCAATGCCCAGAATCGATCAAGCGAGCAGGCAAATCTATTGGACGAAGGTATCCTCAATACTTTGGCGTCGGTTTAGCGACGAGAAGCCAGATCGTAGCGGGAAGTTGTATTCGAGAGGTACCTTGAAGACGTCCACCGTAGGCCAAGCCTGGGCGAATTGTCGTCGACAAAGAGCAAATCAAGCGGTTTCGTCGCGAGTTCGACCCGCGCCGTGCGCGAAGGGTTCTATTCTTCTTCGTGCACGGCTCCTTATCGGGCCGGAATGGGGTTAATCGCTAATCATGCAAACCAATGCAAAGGTATCGTCAATACCATGGTCCAATCGATTGTCTACGCATGAAGGTAGAGCTTGGTGTTCGCATTCAAAGATCTGAAACTAGCGGAGAATGTCATGCCAGCAACATCTCTATCGACTACACGGCGCGAACTGATTGCAGCCACGGCCGTGGTCGGAGCGCTCAGCCTGATGCCAGGGACGCTGAGCGCTGCGGGCGCTGGCGATTCCATCCGCCCCTTCGCCGTCAGCTTCACGCCGGACGCGATCACCGAGCTTCGCCGGCGAGTCGCCGCTACCCGGTGGCCCGAACGGGAAACCGTCACGGATGACTCGCAGGGTGTACAGCTCGCGACCATTCAGAAACTCGCGCGCTATTGGGCGACAGATTACGACTGGAGGAGGTGTGAGGCGCAGCTGGCCGCCTTGCCGAACTTCCTGACCGAGATCGACGGGCTGGATATTCACTTCATTCACGTGCGTTCGAAGCATGGAAATGCGCTGCCGATCATCGTCACGCACGGCTGGCCTGGATCGATCGTCGAGCAGCTGAAGATCGTCGATCCACTGACTAATCCCACCGCCCATGGCGGCAGCGCGTCGGACGCCTTCCATGTCGTGATCCCGTCGATGCCAGGGTACGGCTTTTCGGGCAAGCCGACCACCACCGGTTGGGACCCCACCCGCATCGCGGGGGCATGGACCGTGCTGATGAAGCGCCTCGGCTACACGCAATTCGTGGCGCAAGGCGGCGATTGGGGTGCACTCGTCACAGAGCAGATGGGCGTGCAGGCGCCCTCGGAATTGCTCGGCATCCACACCAACATGCCTGCCGCCGTACCGAAGGAAATTTCGAAGGCACTCCATTCCGGCGACGGCCCGCCGCCCGGCCTCGCGGCCGACGAAAACCATGCGTTCGAGCGGCTGGCGTTTTTCTTCACGAAAGGCTTGGCTTACGCCCAGGAAATGGGGAACCGCCCACAGACGCTATACGCGATTGCCGATTCACCTGTCGGACTCGCCGCCTGGTTCCTCGACCACGACGCGTTGAGTTACGAACTTATCGCACGCGCCTTCAATAGCCAGCCCGAAGGCCTAACGCGAGACGATGTTCTCGACAACATCACGCTAGCGTGGCTCACCAGCACGGCGATTTCCTCGGCTCGTCTGTATTGGGAGAACAAGCTTGCCTTTTTCGCCCCCAAGAACATCACCATTCCCGTTGCCGTGAGCGCCTTTCCCGACGAGCTCTATCAGGCACCACGGAGCTGGGCGGAGCGGGCCTATCCTAATCTCATCCATTACAGCAAACTCGACAAAGGCGGACACTTCGCGGCCTGGGAACAGCCGGAGCTTCTCACCGCCGAGTTGAGGGCAGCGTTCCGGCCACTGCGCCAGAACTGAGAGGAAGCCGTTCGTCTTGCGTCCGCTCTGCTCCCGAGGGGACCGTGGACATTCGAGCCCGGTCCGCCGCGCCCGAACCACGCGCCGCTGCCGACCCACGGAGAAGGAGAAACACGAGCAGTGAATATCCGATCGAACTGGAAGTCGTTGGAGGAAATCGTGTGGGCAAGGGTAAACTCGGTCAAGTGGCGCAAACTGATTGCCACTGCCGCAGCGCCGAGCGCGGTTAGTCTTCTGCCTGGGCAACTCTCTGCGGCGCTTACTGCGGCGAGCGCGGTTCGCCCTACGCGCGACAGCGACGATCGAGACGTCGTTCTCGTCGCTGGCTCTCCCAAATTCGAGGGTACCCAAATCGTCCGAACACAGCTGCAACGCAGATGATATTAGCAAATGGCGGCTCGATCCTCGTGACCGGAGCAGCCGGCGACATCGGTGCTATCGGCCGCCACTACTCAGCGATGCGGAGTCGGGCCGCCATGTTCACCAGTTCGGCCAGCGAGCGGGCCTGCATCTTGCGCATAGCCTGGCCACGATGTGCCTTGACTGTGATTTCGCTGATGCCAAGCTCAAAGCCGACCTGCTTGTTCAAGAGACCAGAGACGACCAGCGTCATAACCTCCTGCTCGCGACGGCTGAGCGATGCATGACGATGCCTGAGGGTCTGCAACTCAGAGTCCAGAGCAAGTGCGGTCTCACTTCTTTCGAGTGCCAGCTTGATCGCACCCAAAAGTTCCTCGTCGTCGAATGGTTTGGTCAGAAACTCGACAGCCCCAGCTTTCATCGCCTTAACCGTCATCGGTACGTCGCCGTAGCCGGTTATGAAGATGATGGGCATGTCGGTACGCTCGACGGATATCAGCTTCTGCAGGTCCAGCCCACTCAGATCAGGAAGATTCACGTCCAGGATCAGACAGTTCGCAACCAGCGGACGTGACCGGTCGAGAAATTCTTTTGCTGAAGCGAACGTCTCTGGTCGCCAGCCCACAGAGCAGATGAGTAGTTCCAACGATTCGCGTATCGAAACGTCGTCGTCTACAATGAACACGACAGGTGTTTCGTGCGACATGGATGACGATTTTACCCCACCGTCCAGTTGAACCGCTAGATACGAGTACATCGCAAATTATCCTCCTAAGATGGCATTAACAATCCACCGGGTTCAAGGACCACGGAGCGCCGAACTAAGCGCTTCCTGAAGGACCTGATCGCTGAATGGCTTGAACAAACACTCCACTGCCCCCTGTTCGATGAGACGCTGCCGGATCGTGCTATCCCTTTGCGCGGTGATATAGATGATCGGAATCCCCTTTCCGCGGCGCGCTAGCTCCACTTGCAACTCGGGTCCCGTCATATCAGGCATGGCAACATCGAGAATGAGGCTCTTAGTCTTATCGACGGCGTCAGACGCGAGGAACTCCTCCGCTGAAGAGAATGTGTTCACGCTAAAGCCGAACTCCTGCAACAAATCTGGTAGGGACTCGCGTACCGATTTATCGTCATCGACCACCGACACGAGTGCATGCGTAAGCTTCATCTAACCCCCACTGATCTTAGAGAATCGCCGACACCGTGCTTAGATTCACATTCTCTGCCGATGATCGGTACTTGGAGTACTCGGGTACGGAAAACGTAAATGTAGCCCCCGGGCCGTCATTCGCTGCCGCCCACAGGCGCCCGGTTTCGGTCTGCCTAAGCGCAGCTTCGATCAGGGAACGCTCGATAGCGATGCTGGCGATCTGCGTGGCGTGCGCAATGATATCCTGGTGGTGCGGCGACGGGGCCGCTGGCTTTCGTTGAACGATGCAGAAGGTGGCTAACACCCGCCCTTCTTTGGAACAGACCGGCGTGCTCCAGACCGACCTATATCCGTGCCGCAGAACATGGGACCGAACAGGCGAGGTATACCAGCGTGGATTTAATTCGATGTCCACCGCGACCACCTGTATCTTTTGAAGAGCCGCTATGCCACATGGCAACAGCTCGCCGCTAACAGGCATCCCCGCAATCGGGTCGCTGTAGGCAGAAGGCAGAGAAGGAGCCACGGCATATTCAAATGTCGAGCTGATCCAATCGATCATGTGAACATCACAAAAGCAATCAGGGGCAGCCCCTTCAATAAGTTCGCACAACGCGCTTAGAACGTCGCGGAGCAAGCTGCCTGACGCGATCATCTCCAGCAGCTGTTTTTCGCCCGCGAGGAAAGCTTCCGCCTGCTTCCGACCCTCAATATCGTGGCTCATACCGCACCAGCGGATTACTTTACCGGCTTCGTCGTGGAGCGGCACGCGACGGGCAATGTGCCAGCGATACGTACCATCGACCGCTCGCACTCGGTACTCATGTTCGAACGGTTCTCCTGTCGTGACACATGCGCGCCATTTGCTCTCTTCGAGTTCGATGTCCTCTGGGTGGATTGCGCCCCTCCAGCCGCCATTCGTCACATCCGCAGCAGAGAGCCCCGTGAACTCGCCCCCCCGCTTGTTGATAGGAATTCGCGAGCCGTCGGCGTAATAGGCCGCAACCAGCGCCGGTATGCCGTCGATCGTCCGTTGTAGCTCGCCCTCAGCTTCGACGGCCTTGTCCTCAGTCCGCTTCCGCTCATCGATGTCAATGTTCACCCCATACCATTTGACGATGTTGCCCGATTCATCCCGCAACGGGTTAGCGCGGTTAAGAAACCACCGATAACTTCCATCAAATCGGCGCAATCTCGCTTCGGTTTCCCCGGCTTTACCCGAGGCTATGATTGTCTGCCATATGGTGATCAGCCCATCCAGGTCGTCAGTATGGAC
The DNA here is from genome assembly GCF_040320005.1 of Mesorhizobium sp. M0816. Taxonomy (NCBI): domain Bacteria; kingdom Pseudomonadati; phylum Pseudomonadota; class Alphaproteobacteria; order Hyphomicrobiales; family Phyllobacteriaceae; genus Mesorhizobium; species Mesorhizobium sp. M0816. The sequence continues at coordinate 116,179 of NZ_JAMYOT010000012.1, forward strand.
CACAGCCGTCCAGCCACAGCCCCTCGCCTGCTCGGCGGAGAGGCCGGTGTAGTCTAGATAGTGCTGGTTCAGAAACTCAGTGGGGCCGTCTGGCCGAGCTGACCATGCCATCGCAGGAATGGTATCGACGATGCGTTTGAAATTGTGCTGGCTTGTCACGAGGGCTTCTTCGCTTTTGCACAGTGCTTCTTCTGTTCTGTGGCGCTCACGCCAAAGGCCTCATCGTCGCCGTTGAAAAAAGCACAGGCATGCGCCCCTTCGCCGAGTTCAGATCCAGCGAAGGAAACGGATGCGGCGGTTTTCTTCATGGCCGTTGTCGCCTAACAGAACGCGTCTGCGTCCTGAGAGAACATGCCCCCGGACAACACGAACGTCTATTATGCCTTGGTGTTGATTTTGGTGACGGAGATCGACATGCGCGATGGGAAAAAACGAATTCAAACGCTTCAAGGCAATGATAGCAATATCTGCGATCAACGGTCGCTCCATGTCTCCACTAACGCGACTTTCTCGTCCTCCATGCCTGTGCGCTCGCGAAGGCCACCACCTTTTTGCTCCAACTCGACTAATCCTGCATCGACCAAGACGGACGTGTGGGGATCCTCAGAGCGCCGCCTCGAGAATGGCCACATCCTCTTCAACCGTGCCACCACTTACCCCAACGCCGCCAATCACCTCACCCTCGCTGGTAAGCGGAGCTCCCCCTGCCATCGCACAAAATCTCCCCTGGGACATCAGCGGGAAGAGCGGCTGTCCAGGTGCCTCGATGCGGCCGGCAATATTTTTCGCGAAGGATAGCAAATCCATGTTCTTGCCCTTTCTTAGGAGGAGTGCAGTGAATCGTTCCAGGTCTAAATGTCAGCGACCGAGTTGCCCTACATGGAATCCCAGGCCATCTTCCACGTCTCCCGGGCTATGAAACCCTTGCTTGAAAAACGCCTTTAGCCTTTCCTGAGCGGCCGGCCGAACGATCGATGCCGCATGCATCCCACCCGGCCGCGATTTCGACATCCGGCGGTAAGCTGGCGTTCACAAGGCGTTTCGTGTTCGCGATCGCCCACTTGTCGAACGACGCAATACGGGTCGCGAGCGTATCGACAAACTCGTCGAGTTGGCGCGCGCGTCAGGCGCACGAGTATGTCGGGTCAGCCCTCCAGTCCCGTAGGACCTTGAGGTAGGCTGGTCAGGTCCTCGAGCTTGGCGACGAAATCGCTGTGGTTGAGGAAGAACCCATCGACAGCACTCTCTATGACCAACACCCTGACTTGATCGGCGGCCTCGAGGGCCGTCATGCCTCGCCGAATTCCCGAACGAATTGCGGCCCCATTACATTCAGCGGGATTGAGAGGCTACGCGTCGTTGCTACCGCCATTGCCATCCAATGGTATTGGCAACACCATCGTATAAATAGATTTAAGACCCCTCCTGCATTTGTATAGCTCTGCCGATCAGGTTACCGGCTTGAGTTTTATGACTTGCAATCAGTGAGGGCTATTATGCGGTCCGATATTGTTCCCGGGTCTGTTTTTCCGAACTATGAGCTCTCGGATCATACAGCCGCGCGGCGAACGCTTTCCGAGTTGCAGGGAGGGGATCCCCTGGTCCTCGTTCTCGGTAGGGGTGGGTATTGTCCCAGGGACCGCCGGCAGGCTGAAGGGCTTGCCCAGCTCCATCGTGAAATGGAAGTGGGTTATTGCCGGCTTGTCACCATTACGACAGACAATCTTCTGGAGACGAACGAGTATCGTTCTGGCGTGGGCGCCCATTGGCCTTTTCTCTCGGACCCGCGGCGCGTTGTGCAGCAGGACCTCGATATCGCCGAGTACACGGATCCCGCGCACAACCCCATGATCCCTTACGTTATCGTCATGGAGCCGGGCCTTATCGTCTACAAGGTCTACAATGGGTATTGGTTTTTCGAGCGACCCACCGTGGAGGAACTGCGGCAGGACATGCGAGCGGTGACCATGAAATGCCGGCCGGACTGGGACATCACCACGCCGGAACTCAGGGCTGCGTGGCAGACGGGTCGTAAGGAGCTTTTCTATCCTTACGGAAAGACGCGCGCTCAAACACTTCGCGAACAGGAATGAATTCGAAGATTGTCGGTGCGCGAGACCGGGCTGGCAAGGTGACGAGCTTTAGTCGCTGTACGAGGTTTTGGCCTGGGGAGGTTAGAAGATTTAATATGGAAGACCGGGAGATACGAGCGGCTCTGGATCGCCACTGGGCTGCCTCCGATGCGAATGATTTCGAGAGGAGCACCAGATTTATCGGGAGGACGCGGTGCTCGACTATCCGCAATCGGGCGAGCGTATCCGCGGGCGGCGGAAGATTCAGTCGTCTCGCGCCGCACAGCCGAACCGAAAGCGCTTCACGGTGCGGCGGATCATCGGCGCCGGCGACCTCTGGGTCACCGAATATGTCCTGGCCTATGACGGGCTGCCCTCCCACACCGTGAGCATCATGGAGTTCCTCGATGGCAAGGTGGCCCGCGAGACCCAGTATTTCGCCGATCCGTTCGAGCCGGGGCTTTCGCGCGCGCAATGGGTCGAGCGGATACCCTGAAACCTGGCCGCCATAAGGATGGTCATCCGCCGCCCAATCGCCCGCTCGGAGCTGCCGAACGATACGGCCGCTCTCGCCCGCTATCTCATTGGCAAGGTGGTGGTGCTGGAATTGCCGGAAGGCGTCGCCAGCGGCCGCATTGTCGAGACCGAGGCCTATGTTGTCGGCGACGCCGCCGGACATGGCTACCGGGGGATGACCCCGCGCAATCGTTCGCTGTTTCTCGAGCGCGGCCACGCCTATGTCTATCTCGCCTACGACATGTCCACCATGCTGAATGTCTCGAGCGAGATGCAAGGGATCGGAACCGGCGTCCTGATCCGGGCGCTCGAGCCGCTCGAAGGCATCCCGATCATGCGGCTCAATCGCGGCATCGAGCGCTTGCGCGATCTGGTGCGAGTACCGGGACGGCTCGCCACGGCCTTGCGGATTGATCGTTCGCCGACGGGCTCGATCTTTGCCGGGAAGGCCCTCTATGGCTCGCATGCGATGACCACGAACCCGGCGAAATCGGGCAGCATCAGGATCGGCATTTCGCGGGATGCGGACCGACTCCTACGGTTCTATGTCAGGCAGAGTCCGTTCGTCAGCGGTCGAGGATCGCAACCCGTCAGCGGAGAACAGCTTTGAAGGCATCAAGCAACGCAGTATCCGTGAACGGTTTTAGGAGACATTCGATTGTCCCACTCTGACGCAGACGCCCACAGACCTGTTCATCTCCATGGGCTGTAATGAAAACGATCGGAATCTGCCGACCCTGTTGCGCCAGCTCGCGTTGAAGTTCGATCCCGGACATACCAGGCATTGCGATGTCAAGGACCAAGCATTTGGCTTGATCGATCAGTTTCGAAGCCAGGAATTCTTCTGCCGAGGAGAATGCCTCGGCTTCATGGCCGAACATGCTGATTAGGTCCGGAAGCGACTCGCGAATGGACTCATCATCGTCGATTACAGCGATATATGCTCGTCGTATCATTATGCATTTCCAGTACTATCCGCGAAACTTTGGCGGGGCATGATCAAAATTGTTGGCCGATACCCCACAATCAGGGAGGGAACGGAGAAAGCAGGCCTTAGAGCCTGGGCCGTCGTTACCCTCGGCCCAAACGCGGCCCTGATGATTCTCGATTATAGTCTTGCTGACAGAAAGACCTATGCCCATTTCATTGCTTTTGGTCGTATAGAACGGGCCAAAGAGTTCCTCGGCCATAATCAGATCAAACCCGCTGAGGCAGCGCTGAAGCCATTTGTTCTCAGAAAGGAGAACCTCGGGCTTCATGATCAGCTTGCAGTTCGCTGCGAGAGCGCTTTTTATCGGTGCGGCGTTGAAACAATCTTTGAAGAGACTCTTGAGCCGGCGCGAAGAAAGGATTTTGCATCAAGGATGCCGACCTCACCGACGCATGGGTCGGCGCCGGGAGCGTGCGAAGCTTCAACTCGTCAAGGCGCTGCGCTGATATGACGTTGATCCCGTCAGTATCCCAATGGTTACCAGGGTGACCATGACGACATAGACCGGCCATCTGAACCACTCGATGGTCGCGGTCGAAGCGATTCTTTATTGATGGCATGAGGATACACACACGCTAGGCACTCGATCCAGTCGAGCGCCCTCAAGCAGCATAGGCTGCGCTGACGTAGCCACCTAACTCCCTCCAAGCCCGTGGGGTTTAATGTCGCAGCAATGGACGGTGCCCGCTCCCATCCCGAAAATCCATAGCACCTTGGTATCGGTCTAAGGGTTTTTTCCGTTAACGTCGGTCGTTGGGCGGAGGCAAGGCCCCGATTTTCGCCGGAGATTTCAAAAATAAAGCGTCCGCGCGTGACGATCATCGACGATGACATCATGAAGGAGAAGCGGCAGCCCACCTACGGCGGGCGTGCGGGCGTGCAGACCCGCCCTGAGCTGGGGGCGCGGGCAGGTCTGCACTGGCAGGGGTCAGGCGCTATGCAGCGACCTGAACGCGGCCCTGAGCTCGTTGGTGAAAACCTGCGGCTGTTCCCAGGCCGCGAAATGACCGCCTTTCGGGAGCCGGTTGTAGTGGATCAGCTTGGGATAGGCCTTCTCGGTCCAGCTCCGCGGAGCCGTGTAGATCTCGTCCGGGAACGCACTCACGGCGGTGGGGAGCGGCACGCCTTTCGGCGCGAAGAAGGGCAGCTTGCTTTCCCAGTAGAGGCGCGCCGACGAGACCGCAGTGTTGGTCAGCCAGTAGAGCGCGATGTTGTCGACGACGTCTTCCTTGGACAGACCCTCGGACTTTCCGTCAAAGACACGGGCGATCAGGTCGTAGCTGCGTGCATCGTGGTCGAGCATCCAGGCTGCGAGGCCGATAGGTGAATCGGCCAGCGCGTACAGCGTCTGCGGCCGATTCGCCATCTCCTGGGCGTAGGCCAACCCATGCTTCCAAAAGAAGTCGAGTTGATCCCAGGCATAGCGTTCGTCGGCCGACAGACCGGAGGGCGCAGGGCCGCCCGCCGCGAGCGCACTCGAGACCTTATCCGGCAAGGTGGCCGGCATATTCGTGTGGATGCCGATCAGGCCCGGCAGCGTCTGCAGCGCCATCTGCTCGGTGACGGCATTCCCCCAATCGCCGCCCTGCGCCACATATCGCGTGTACCCCAGGCGCGTCATCAGTTCGCCCCAGGCTCGCGCGATCCGGATTGGATCCCAGCCGGCCGCCGTCGGCTTCCCTGAGAAGCCGTGTCCCGGCAGCGAGGGGATGACAAGGTCAAAGGCGTCGGCGGCGCTGCCCCCGTGGACCGTCGGATCGGTCAGGGGACCGATGATCTTCAACTGCTCGATGATCGAGCCGGGCCATCCATGGGTGACGATGGCCGGCAGCGCGTTCGCATGCTTCGAGCGAATGTGGATGAAGTGGATATCCAGCCCGTCGATCTCGGTAACGAACTGCGGCAAGCCGTTCAGGTAGGCCTCGCATTTGCGCCAGTCGTATTCGGTCTGCCAATAATGCGCGAGCGCCCGCATCGTCGCGAGCCGAACGCCTTGGGTGGTGTCGTTCACCGTCTCGCGCTCGGGCCAGCGCGTGGCTTTGAGACGCTGCTTGAGGTCGACGAGATCCGCTTCCGCAACGTGGATACGGAACGGGCGGATGGCGGCAGATCCGCCACTCGTCGAAATGGCCCCGGCGAGACTCACCGAGGTAATCATTGCAATGGCGCCTGCGGCGGATGCCGCGAGGACTTCCCGGCGGGTGGACACCGAAGATATTGGTGACATCTGTACCTCCTCATAACCTGGTCAAAGCTGCTCGCGTCGAGACAGCATCAATCCATGAGGCCAGTAAGTGCCGGTCGGCTCTATTGGACGTTGGTATCGCCGATACCTTGGTACGCTCCCGCGTCAAGCGCATCTCACCGCAACGCCGAGGCTCCGCCACGTGACCTCGGGGCTGATGCCTGAGGCGCTTGCGGCAGGACAGCGCCAAGGGCGGGCGCACCCACGCCGTCCTCATCGGTACAAAAGTATCGGCGATACCTGCGTCCAAATGGATTTTGCGGGCAGCGCGGGTCTGATCACGGTGAATCCATACTTCGACGGTGACGTCGATCTTCCGAAAGGGACTCGCCATGGGCAAACTAATCAAAGCAGCGGCCCTGGCTGGGGCGATGAGCCCGGAGACCTTGGCGTCGGCGCAGACCGGCAACATCAAGCCGACCATCGTGCTGGTCCACGGGACCGCCTGGGACGGCCAAATGCTCCTCCTCGCACAGAACGGTTTCCGGGTGGTTGCGCACGACCGACGCGGCCATGGCAGGTCCAGCCAAGCCTCGTACGACAACGAGATGGACGGCTATGCCGACGATCTCGCAGCCGTGATTGAGGCGCTGGACCTTCAGGACGCCACGTTGGTCGGACATTCGACCGGAGGAGGCGAGGTCGCTTGCTATATCGGACGGCACGGGACCAAACGGGTCGCCAAGGTTGTCCCGCCGATCATGCTCAAGACCGAGGCCAATCCGGAAGGACTGCAGATCGAGGTGTTCGACGGCATTCGGGCCGGCCTCGTCAAGGACTGGTCGCAATATTACAAGGATCTGGCCGTCGCATTTTGCGGCGCCAACCGGGGGGGCACGAACGTCTCGCAGGGCACGCTCGACGGGTTCTGGCTCAGGAGCATGCAGGCCGGCCTGCTCAACGCCTGCGAAAGCGTCAAGGCATTCTCCGGGACGGACTTTTCCCAGGATCTGAAGAAATTCGATGTCCCGACGCTGGTTCTGCACGGGGAAGACGGTCAGATCGTCCCGGTCAAGGATTCGGCGCGGAAGTCGGCGAAGCTGATCAAGGGCGCCAAGGACATCTACTACCCTGGCGCGCCTCGCGGCATCACAGCCACGCACCAGGATCAGATCAACGCCGACCTGCTCGCCTTCATCTCAAATCACGATCGCGCGTCGTCAGCAATTCCGTGGAGGAGCCAATGACCATCTTTGGCAACCTTTCGCGGACCTTGAACCGCGTGTCAGGCGGCGCGCGAGGCCAAACGTTGTGCGCTCGCATAGCCGAGCGGTCGCCTGAATGCTGGTTCTGTCCGCTTATGTCACGGATTGTAGAGCCGAACCATTGCGCCATCGAGCTGGCGCGCTGGCATAGGCGCGGAACATACACCGCGGCACGGCTGCCGTACGGATAGCCACGGCCGCTAACGACAACATATGGAGCCTATGCCGATAACTGGCAGGCTGGGGTTACGCGCCAGTCGGGATCGACCCAGGGAACCGGTTATCCCTTGAGGAAAGGGCTTTTATGGAGTTCTTGGAGGCCTCTAACTGTAGTCTGAGCGTCACGGCATCACACATTTGGCTGAGGTCTCCGAGGCACAATATTGAAGCGCAATTTGAACCATTAGTACGCGAGGCATCTTCTTCGGCGTGCCGAAGCTTACCCCGGTCGGCCGGGATGACCTCATACAACGCCGGTAGGGCTGGAGCACGAGGTCCTTCTCGACGATCACGCGGAGTGGCCAGCCGGGCCGAATGGTGAGCGTGGGTTGGATATTGAAATTCTTCTCAACTAACCGCTGGCCGGCTTCGTTCCTACTCTGCTGAGCCGATTGCTGAGGCGCCCGAACAAGATCGCTTTGGTCGCTACCGACGGTATGCTCGGTTCCGACACCGAGCAGGGTCGCGAGCACGACGCCCCTGATGAGCTGCCAAGTGTGGAAATCCACTTCGTTCTCGGAATGGTCCGTTGGCACAAAATGGGAACGAATACAGTTGAAGCTCAGGTCCAGGCTCCTGTCGAATGCTAGGTCGCCTAATCTGGTGTCAAGATCGATTCTGAATTAGAATTCAGACTGGTGTATGGGGCGGATCAAGGGCATGGAACGCACAGAGAGAAAGCACGTCAATATCGAGTTGCGTACATTCCGGTCGATCCTGTTGGTCGTTCTCGGGACGACGATTTTACCTGCGGGCGTCTCAGCCCAGAATTCGATCGTGGCCGTGGACCCCAATCTGGCGCCGTGCGGGACGTACAATGCCGCGGCGCTCGATCCGAGACCGGTTCCAAGTGCCATCGGCGGCCCGGCGATGATCGAAGCGTTGCTGCAGCAAGGCTTCCACACGCCTGCGACGATGCTGGGGGCGCCCAAGGACCTACCGGTAACCTGGTACGACCAGGTCAGGGTGACGCCTGAAGATGCCAAGCGGATTTGCGATCAGCACCTGACGGCGGTCTACATCGATTGGGCAAGCGCGCCATACAACCTGGCCATGCAAAGCGGCGCCAAGATTGTATTTGATGCCCTGGGCATCAGGCTGCTACGGATTGGAAACTACGCCTTCAATCCCAACGGATTGAGCGGCGTGCTCGCCGCCATTCTGCCGTTGCGGCCGAACATTCTGCTCACCGGTGGCGTCGCAAACCCGGCGCAGCTCGGGGCGATTTTGAAGCCCGCCGTGGATCAAGGCATTGTCATCAGCCTATGGGCTGTCGCATCGCCTAAACTCGAGATCGGGCAGAACGGTCCGATCAAATCCCTGGTCAGCTACGATTTCTACGGGCTCGGATTGCAACTCGCTGATGCCGTCCACCAGCAGTATCCAAACGGCGCCGAGCTCGGCTATATCCACTGGATCAACGACTCGCCGCCGGTTCAGGCGCGCGAGCATGGGTTTCTCGACGGATTGAAGAAATACCCCAACATCAAGATCGTGACCAACGGCGAGCCGGACCCATCGAATCCCGCGTCCGGCTTCACGAACTTTAGCTCGCCGCAGGCTTTCACGACCGCTTTCCTGACTCAGCACCCGAACGTGAATCTCTTGTTCGCCCCTTGGGAAGATCCGCCCGCACTCGGCGAGGCTGCGGCAATCCGGGCCTTGCATCTCGAAGATAAGATCAAGATCGTGACCATGGACCTGGGCGGCGATGGGATCTACCAACTCAGACACAATGGTCCTATCGTCGTGGACATGGCCCAGGATGTGTACGACGCCGGACGGGTGATGGCGCTGACGGCCGCGCTTTCGTCGATCGGCAAAAGCAACTACCAGTATGTTCTGGTTCCGACCTTCCCCGTTTTTTCGAATTCCGACATGAGTGCTGCCTGGGATTTCATGCACGGACCGGAGATGAAATGCCCGGATACAGCCTGCCAGTGAAATGCCCGCTTTTCCGAGCCAAGATGAGTTGGCCAAGAGCGTTGCGAGGGAACGAGCCCGGTGTCCGAGGCTGACGAACACGCATGCGCTCTCGAAATGGCGCATGTCGGCAAGCGCTTCGATCGGAATTGGGTTCTGGAGGATGTGAACCTCAAGGTCCGGCGCGGCAGTATCCATGCAATTGTCGGCCACAACGGCGCGGGCAAATCCACCCTGATGAAGATCGCGCTGGGCGCCGAGAGGCCGACCGCGGGTGAAGTGCGCATCGGCGGTCGAAGCTTGACCTATTCCCGTCCTGCGGAAGCGCGCGCGTTGGGGCTCGGGATGGTGATGCAGGAACGCAGCCTCATCGCGACGATGACGGGCATCGATAACATCTTTCTCAACGCCGAGCGCCAGAATGCCTTGGGCGGTGTCGACCTGCGACGTCAGCGGACCGAGATCCAGGACATGCTCGAGCAGCTCGGCATCCGGCCGTCCACCCTTCGACTGTGGGTGTCGGATATGAGCACGATTGAGCAGGAGTTGATCGAGATCGCCAAGGCGCTGCGCCTTGGCAACCGGGTTCTGGTGCTCGACGAGCCGACGGCGCCCCTGGGCAGCGATGAGATCGAAAGGCTGTTCGCGGTCTTGCGCGCCATCGCCGCCCGAGGAACGGGTATCGCGCTGATCACGCACCACCTCTCGGAGGTGTTCGCTGTCAGCGACGAAGTGACCTGCCTGCGTGAAGGAAAGGTCGTCCTGTCCTGCGCGACGAAGTCGGTGGACATGGCTGCGCTCGTCTCCGCGATGCTCGGGCGACGTTCCTTGCCGGAGGCGCATGCGCGCCGACGCGCGCCGGCGCGTCACGGGTCGAGCCAGGTCCCGACCCTGACCGTCCGCAATCTGCGCGTCGGGACAAAGCTGCGCGACATTTCGGTCGAGGCCTTCGCCGGCGAGGTTCTCGGCATCGTCGGGCCTGCGGGCAGTGGTCGCACCACCCTGCTGCGGGCTCTCTTCGGCGACCTGCGCGCCAGTGACGGCGCGCTTCGCCTGTTCGGCAGGCCGTACCGGCCCCACTCTCCTGCCGACGCGATTGCGCACGGTGTCTTTCTCGTTCCGCAGGATCGCGCGGCACACGGGCTCGTCTTGCTCGAGTCAGTTGCCGAGAACATCATCCTCGTCGCGCTGAAACGTCTGATCGACACGTTGGGATTCCTGAAGCGTGCTGAAGGCCGCCGGCAGGTGCGGCAGATGATCGACACACTCGGGATCCGGGTAAGCAGCATGCATCAGCCGGTCCAGGAATTGTCGGGTGGCAATCAGCAAAAAGTCGTTCTGGCGAAAGCCTTGACCGCCGGGTCGCAGGTCTTGCTGTTCGACGAGCCGACCTTCGGCGTGGATATCGCCGCGGCGCGCGAAATCATCACGCGGGTCCGCGGCTTGGCGGATGCGGGCGCGACCGTGCTGTGGGTCTCGTCCGACCTGCTGGAAACCACGTCCATCTCCGACCGCATCGTGATCCTGCGGGACGGGATCATCCGGGCCACCTTCACCAGCGAAGACAAGCATGCGTTCAGCGAACACTACCTCTCGGCGGCGATCCACGCAGAGCCGGACAGAGCGCGCCAGTGAGCCAGCCGGACACGCGCGAGAAGAAACTGTTGCTTCGGGCTGGCCGGCGCTTGGGCTGGGCGTTGTGGAGCGCCTCCCGCGGCCAGAGCCCGGCCATTCTGGTCGGGGCGACGCTGGTCGTTTTGGCGATCTTCTCGGTGATACTGCGCGATACCGCATTTTTGACGATGGCCAATCTGCTCGCGATCGTCCGCATCTCCACGACCACCATCGTGATGACCGTCGCGACGGTTTATGTGCTGTGCGCCGCCGAGATCGATCTGTCCATCGCCTCGATCGTTCCGGTCTCGGCGCTGATCGCCGCGGTCCTGTTGTCGCTGCACCTCCACTTCCTGCTCGCCGTCGCCGTGGCGATTTCGTTTGGGGCCTTGGTGGGACTGGTGAATGGCCTGGCCACGGTTTTCTTCGGCATACCGTCGTTCGTGGTGACGCTCGGCTCGATGGGGGTCATGCAAGGTCTGGCCCAGATTGTGACGCACACCAACACGATCTCGATCTCTGACGATCGGTTTCTGTTCTGGTTCGGTTCGGGATCGGTCGGCTCGGTCCCGATCCTCGCCTTCTGGTCGTTCGGGGTACTGGTGGTCGGCAGCGTGATCCTGTCCTACACCGGTCTCGGCAGGCGGGTGCTCGCCACCGGGGCCAATGCCGGCGCAGCGCGCTACTCCGGCATCCGCACGGAGCGCATAAAGGTCGGTGTCATGGTTGCAAGTGGCGCGGCCGGGGCACTTGCCGGCGTGCTCTATGACGGCCAGTACGCGGCCGGGGATTTCACGCTCGGCTCGGCCGATCTGCTGCCGGTCATCGCCGCCGCCGTCATCGGCGGCTGCTCGTTGTCCGGCGGCAGAGGCAGCGTCGTTGGGGCGGTGACCGCGTCGCTGCTGATCGGCATGCTGAGCAATGTACTCCTTCTTGCCGGCTTCGGCGCGCCGGAGCAGTTGATGGTCCAGGGCATCATCATTGTCGCGGCCGTCATCGCGGGCTCGCGCCGCGGTCGTGGCACGCTCTGGCGCTGGCTGGCAGCCTTGGAAAACAACCGCGATCTGGACTGAGCCGTCGTAGCATCAGGCCGCGTCAGCGGCAGATGGCGGTTGGCTGGTCGGCAGTGTGAACTGGAAGGTTGCCCCCTGGCCTGCTTCCGAGGTCACCCACAATTTCCCGCCGTGGGCTTCGATGATCGAGCGGCAGATCGAGAGCCCCAGGCCCAAACCATCGGGCTTGTTGCTGTAGAACGCGTCGAATATGCGCTCGTGATCGGAATCCTCAACGCCAATGCCGGAATCACGCACCGCCACGAGTACGTCGGTCGATTCGGCATTCGTCGTACTGATCAGGATTTCCCTTGACCCTAGGGCGGTTGTTTTCATTGCGTCTACGGCGTTCAAGATCAGATTGAGGACCACCTGTTGGAGCTGAATCCGGTCTCCGTTGACCGGAGGAAGATCTCCGGCCAATTGCGTCTGTACGCTGACTTCGTTCCTCGCCACCGCGCCCTGAGTCAGGGCGGTGACTTCCAGGATCGCCTCGTTGATGTCCAATTCTTCCTTCTGCGGCGGGGTCTTCTTGGCGAGAGCGCGGATCCGGCTCACCACCTCACCGGTCCGATGCCCGTCCCGCACCACGCGCGTCAAGGCCTTCCGAATCTCGCCCACATCCGGCGACGGACGGTCGAGCATGCGTAGAGCGGTTTGAGCGTTGATGACGATGCCGGTGATCGGCTGGTTGACCTCGTGGGCGACGGACGCCGAGAGATGCCCGAGGGTCGCGACCCGGTTCGCATGGACGAGGTCCAGCTGGATTTCGTGGTATCGCCGATCGCTCTCGCGCGCCGCTTCTTCCGCCCGCGTCCGCTCCGTCAGGTCGAGAACGAATGCTACGCCTTCGTTTCTTGGTCCATCCAGGATGGCGGCACCAATCAGCACCGGCACGCGCGCTCCGGCTTTTGTGAAAAATTCCTTCTCGTAAGGTTCGACGGCGCCCGTCGCCAGGACTCCGGCCAGCCGTCTTTCGTCACCCGCAAGCCATTCCAGGGGCGTCAACTCTTTCCAGCTCAACCGGCCGGCGGCTAAGTCTTGACGATCATGGCCGACGATGCGGAGGAATGCCTCATTGGCGTCAATGATCCGGCCGTCCACATCCCAGAAGAAGATGCCGATGATGTTGGAATCCACCAGCCGGCGAATCTTCGCCTCCCGCTCCTGAAGATCGCGGTAAAGCTGGGTGTTCTCGAGTGCGATCGCGGCCTCGGAAACCAGCAGCTTCAGAATAGCCACCGCCGCGGGCGTGAATGCTTGTTGCGCCAGGTTGTTTTCCAGGTAGAGGACGCCCAGCAGCCCGGTCTGTTTCAACAGCGGGATGCAAAGTATGGAGCGAACTCGATGCTTGCGAATATACGCGTCCTGCGCCAACAGGTTCGCGGCGGACGCATCGTTCAGCAGCACGGTATCCTTGGTTCGCAAGACATAGTGAAATACCGACTCCGGCAGGTCTTCGCCGGTCACCCGCACCTGGCGGAGTTCGACCTTCACCGCGTCACTGCTGGTCGTCGCTTCCGCTTCGATTCGGTACTCATCGTCCCGGGACACGATCAGCAGACCGCGTGTCGCGCCCGCGTATTCGAGTGCCGTACGCATGAGCGTGTCCAGCAGCTTCTCGAGCACGAGCTCGCCGGAAACCGCCTGCGACACCTTGATCACGGTCGCAAGGTCGAGCCGCTCGACCGGGGCGAGGATCGTACTCGTGCTCACGGCGTCGGAGGATGTCGATTCTTCTCTGAGCCTCGGATACAAGTGCTCAAGCTGCCGGACCTTCCCGTCTGCCCCCCACCGCTGGTAGCCGCGCCTGGCGTCCCGCAGGTACAGGTCGCCGATCTTCTGAAAGCCGCGTGCCGCGTAGAAGCGCGCGGCAAGCTCGCTCGCCAGCGCTTCGTTGTGCACAAAGCCGCCTGCGTGTGCCGATTCGATGGCGCGTTCATAGTGCCGCTCCGCATCGAGTTCGCGGCCTTCGATTCGCGCCATCTCAGCACGCAGCAAGGCGAGGCGATTTTCGAAGTTCTCGGGACCGTTCCGCGCCCATACCTCGAATTTCCGGTGGTGCGCCGCCAGCTTCTCGAGATGTGCTTCCCGCGCCTCCGCCATCCCGAGATCGCAGGCTGCGGCGTGACTGAGCGCATCATAGAAGTGGTACTCGACCGTCTCCAACAGAGACAGCGATGCCCAAAGCATCGGCTCCGCTCTGGTCGACGCATTGAGCGCGCCCTGATAGTCGCCTGACAGATAGCGCGCCTGCAGCTTGCGGATCCAGTACCAGCACTCGGGCAGCGCCAGGGCGGGATTGCGCGCCAAGTCACCTTCGAAAGCGAGTTCATTGAATCCCGCCTCATCGAACGAGCCGAACGTGTCGGTCAAGCCGCGCAGCATTCGTATCAGGCGAAGCTGGCCGGTGATCCAGCCGACGATCAGTCCGAACCGGACTCTGACCGCAAACTCCAGGCCGATTTCGGCTTCTTTCTGTGCCTCGACCAGAGGATCGCCCGCCAACAGGAAGTTGGTCGTGATCTGGCCGCAGGCATAGCCGGAATAGGTGATATCGCCGGTTCGACTTGCGATCTCGAAAGACCGGGTCAGCAGATCTCGCCCGGCGCGGACATGGTGCGTCCAGGGTATGACGAACCCGAAGGTCTCATACGTTCTCGCCTGAAAGCGCTGCAGTTCAGGTCGTTCGACGAGCTCGCAGCCAAGTCGGCCAATCCTGTATCCGGCGTCGTAGTTTCCGAAATGGGGTCCGGCCAGCATCGCAAACAATTCGTAGGCAATACACGACGCATCGCTGTTGCCATGTTGAAGGCTGAGGCTGACGGCCCTGCAGACCGCCACGGCAAACAGATGGGACGATACAAAGAAAGCAGGGACGGCGACCCTGACGAGCAGATCGAGAGTTGCCAGGGAAATCGGGTCCGTCATCAAAGGCGCATCAGTCAGCTGCTCGATCGTGCGATCACCGAGCAGAACCCAGATGCCTTGGTATTCGCTAAAGGCCTCTTCCTCGGTCGGACGTGGGGACCACTCGATGCCGACTACTTTCCGAAGCGCCTCCAGACCGACGCTCACCGCATAGTCGCTTCGGTCGATCGACATGTACAAATCCACCCGCAAGCATGCGACGGTGGCTTGCTCGATCGTCGTCGTGGCGCGGCCTGACAGCGCGCTCAGTCGCTTCTCAGCTTGGTCGACGGCTCCAGAAACAAATTCGCATTGGGCCCGCGCCAGCTCGATTGAGAAGACCAGATCGTGGCGCCGCTGCCAGCAGTCATCGGTGAGCAATGCCGCGCCGATCTCCAGATAATTGAGAGCGGAGGCGTACGCGGTTGACGTCTGTGCCCGCTTGCCGGCGATCAGGTTGAACTCCGCCAGTTGCTCGCGTTCATTGATCGACGTGATGAGAGCCGCGCCGCGGTTGAGCTGATTGACGATCTCGAAGATCGCCTCCTCGCGCCGCTCCACCGGCATCCTCGCCGCGAGCCTCCTGCCAATTCCGAGATGCGCTTCCGCGCGGGACGCTTCCGGGATCAAGGAATAGGCGGCTTCGTGAACCCGGTCGTGCACGAACTTGTAGGAGCCGTTCGAGTGAACGATAAGCTCGACACGAAGTGCCTCCCATAGATCGGCGATGACTTCGTGCTCGAGAACTGTGCGCAGCGTCGCGGCATCGGCGCTGTTTCCGACGCAGGCCAAGCCTTGGAGCGCGCGTTGAGTCTCGGTCGGAAGCCTGCTCAGCCGCGCGACCATCAGGTCGACCACGTTGTCGGTATGGCCCTTTGCTGCGATCCGATCGAGATCCCAGCGCCACGCGCTTTTGTCACGAGAGAAGGCGAGCAGGTCCTCTTCGACTAGGGCGTAGATGAATTGTATCGCAAAGAACGGGTTTCCCGCCGTCTTCTCATAGATCAGCGCCGCAAGGGGTGCGGCCGCCTTTGCTTTGCAGCGCAGCGCATCTGCGACCAACCGGGCCCAGTCTTTGCTCGCAAGGGGCCCAAGATCGATCTCCCGCACGCTGGCACCGCATTTTCGGATCGACTCGAGCTTGCGCATCAGCGGGTGGTCGCGGCCGACCTCATTGTCACGGTACGCACCGATCAACATCAAGTGGCGCACGTCGGACTGGGTGAGGAGATCTTCGATCAGATCCAGTGTTGCAAGATCGAGCCACTGCAGATCGTCGAGGAACAGAGCCAGTGGATGCTCAGGCCGTGCGAACACGTTGATGAATTGGCGAAACACCACCTGGAAGCGGGCCTTGGCTTCGTACGGCGGAAGGTCGGGGACCGGCGGCTGCTCTCCTATGATGAATTTCAGTTCGGGGACGAGATCGATCACCAGCGCTCCGTTCGATCCCAATGTCTGGTGAAACTGATCGCGCCACGTCGCCAATTCCGCTTCCGGTTTGCTCAGAAGCGGGCGTATCAGGCTCTGGAGGGCCTGCGCCAAGGTCGCGTAGGGGATATCGCGCTTGTACTGGTCGAATTTGCCCGTGGCAAAGAGGCCGCGCGGCAAGACCAGGATCTTGTGCAATTCGTTGATCACGGAAGACTTGCCGATGCCGGCATAGCCGGAAACGAGCAACAGCTCCGAGGTTCCCTCCCTCGCAATCCGATCGAAGGACCTGAGCAGAGTTTCTACCTCGGTTTCGCGACCATAGAGTTTTTCCGGGACGACGAGCTGATCGGATGTGTCGCGTTCGCCAAGTGGAAAGGCGGCGATGGCACGCCGCGCCTCCCACTCGACCAGGCACCGCCGAAAATCACTCTCGAGGCCCGCTGCCGTCTGGTAGCGTTCCTCGGGGACTTTGGCGAGCAGCTTCATCAGAATTGCGGAGATCTGATTGGGGGTCGCGATTCCGCGCTCGTTTGGCGACGCCGGCGTGCGCGCGAGGTGACAGTGCACCCATCCCATCGGGTCGGTCGCGGCAAATGGGAGGCTTCCCGTGAGCGCTTCGTAGAGCACAATGCCAAGCGAATAGATGTCGCTCCGAGAGTCGATTGAACGGTTCATGCGTCCGGTCTGCTCTGGCGCCATGTAGGCGAGTGTGCCGGCGATGAACTCGGGGGGCTCAGGCGACTGACGTTCGCGTCGCAGCCGAGAGGCGATTCCAAAACCCGTCAGCCAGGCTTTACCGATTGTGAGATCGACGACGATGTTCGACGGCTTGATGTCCTTATGAATAAGGCCGTGCTCGTGCAGGCCGCGAAGCGCGACCGAAGTTGCGATGGCGAGGCCCAGAAACTTGCCGACTTCCATCGGTACCCCAAGGGCGCGATCAAGCGGCTCGCCGCCGGGGAATTCGAGCGTCAGCGCAGTGCGACCCGACTTGTGGAGGAGCTTCAGAGGGCGCAATGCCCAAGCGCTGTCGAGGTAGTCCTTTAGTCCGTATTCATGTGCGAGAATATCGCCGCTGCGAGAGGCTGCCGGCTCCGACCCCGCTTGCGCAGAATGCCGTGGGTGTTGCTGGCTGCCCTCGTCGGCGTAGCACGTTCTGCAGAAGACGCGCTCACCGTCCTCCCATAGCACTTCGAGGGGAAGATGCTTTTCAGAGCCGTTGAAACCGGAATAGGTGCTCAATTTCTGGGTTTCCCGCGGCTGATCCTCCCAGCCAGCCTGCTTTGCTCGTTGTCCTTAGTCAGCGGCCTGGACAACTTGCCACAGGGAATGCGGCGCCGATACCCTTAAGTCTCCTGTTGGCCAGATCGGCGGCTGGCTCAGTCGTGTTGTTCTTCCTCCGCTGTGCCCAAGGCGACGCGGAGACACCCCAATAGGACTTCATCGTCAAACGGCTTTGTCAGATAGCAAACGACGCCGTCCCCCGGGCTTCGCACGCGCGTCTCGTCATCTGGGTAGGCCGTAATGAGAATCGTTGGAATGGCATAGCCCGAGCCAACCAGACGACGATACAACTCCACTCCAGTGATCTTCGGCATGTTGATGTCGGCGATCAAGCAAGACGTATTCTTGATGGCAGAGGACGAGAGGAAAGCGCTGGCGGACGGGAATGACTGCGCCCTAAATCCCAAGGACCGCATTAGAGCCTCCGTAGCCTCTCGCACCGACACGTCGTCATCCACAATCGAAATTAACGGCGTTGCCTGTTCCGACATCCAGCGATCTTCCGACGTCCATCCAGCGATCTTCCGACGTCCATGTGTCGCATCCCATCAAATGCTGCCGTCTTGCATGAAGGTCTGCAGCCATCGTCACCAAATCGTCGAGAAGCATGTCCGATGCGGACCAATGCCAGTCTCCATACCCTCGCTTCCATTCGCCCAAGCTTGAGTGCCCCGGGGTGGGAGCGTCAATTATACGTTGGTATTGGTACGCCCTAGGCCGAGCTGCTGCAAAACGACGCGAATGGGTGCAACCCGATTTGACATCGGGCAGTTAGGGGACCTCATAACGCTCCATCGCGAGCTCGGCGCGAAGGTTCTCGGCATCACGGAATATTGAGGCGACAGCCATTACTCGGCCATCCTTCTTGTACCGCAATAGGCAATCCCTCGCTTTGATATCGCCGTCGATTTCTATCTCGTCCCAATCTTCGGCATGGCCGATGTAATTGATCGGCACGTCGTAATGCTGGCTCCAGAAGAACGGCACGGCGACGAACGGCTCATAGGATCCCAGCATGTTGCGAGCCGCGGTCTGCCCTTGACGCTGGGCCACGATCGGCTCAGATTCCCGATCTCGACGGCGAAGGCCAGCAGCGGAAAGGCAGTGCTGCGGCATTGATCATCGCTGTGCAGCGCCATAACGGCGAGCGTCGAAGGTGCTCCGCGCAACGGGATCAGCATCCCGTCAGGTCGGTGGGCGGCGTCATGCTGGCAGCGCTGCGAGCATGCCTGAATGGATGAGCCCAGCGGCCTTGACCATGCCGGCGGCGAGCGCGGCGCCGGTGCCCTCCCCAGCGGCAGCCCGTTTTCCCCGGTCGAGCTCGACGGCCGGCAACTCGTCCCAAACCAGGGCAACAATTCCTGGACCACCTCTTCAGCGCGCTCTGCGAGCGTCCGATTGATCTTGTTGATCTCGCGTTTCAGTTGCGCAACCTGCTTCTCCAAGGCTTCCTGAGCTTCGCGCTGCGTCTCCGTCGGCAAAGACCGGGCGAGCGCCTGGGAATTGTGCAAGGGTTTCACATGAGGCGAAACCGAGAAGACATACTGGACGATGACCCGATAACCTTGAAAAAGGCCGCAAGGAAGGCGCGTCAACACTCTACGTACGATTCCTGGCTGCCCGTCGTCACGGCGCATATGCGACGTTCCGTTAGCCGCCGATCGCGTTCCTATCCACGACAATCGCGTGGTGGTACATTCGGTTGATTTGGCGAATGTTTTTTGTCGTCAACTCACCGGGAAACCGGGGAGGTGGTCATGAGAATTATTATCACTCTAGCATGCGTCGCCCTTCTTGCAGGTTGCACAACGGCAGGCCCCCCAGGGCCCCAAGGGCCTGTCGGTCCACAAGGTCTTCCCGGCAAGCAGGGACCTAAAGGTGCAATGGGGGCTGAGGGTCCGGCGGGGAAGGACGGCGTCGGCGGTTGGGAAATCACCCAGTATTCAAGCGCGAGTGATACAAGCCCAGACAAATCCGCACAGGCTTGGTGTCCCAAGCCAAAAGTCGTCATAGGTGGCGGTGCCAGCGCGTCAAATTCAAATGCTCTAATTTCTAGGAGCTTGCCGGTTACTTCCCCAGCTCCAGGGTGGGTAGCACAAGCGCATGTAGCCGCTACGTCCCCAACAGCTTGGACGCTGACAGCATACGCCATTTGCGCGCTTGTCAAATAGTCGGCGCTTGGCCGGGCCGGTGAACTTTGCGTTGTCGCGTCTTGGAGACACAAACGGCGTTCTAGTCTTCATCCCAAAAATCCTGCAGCGAGGCGTGCCGAAGGTCTTCCTCGTCCCGGAGGTGCTTCACGCGGACCTTGATGCCCGCTTGCGAAGGCCATAGTTGAGACGGTTGAAAGGCTGAGCCGGTGCCCACCGCGTTGACCCTAGCGGCTCGCTCCATCCCGTGCGCGGCCCTTCAATCCAGCCCAACGCCCCGGCATATGTCACGCTCTGACGGCCGTATCTGATGCAGAACCTCCGGCCACACTTCGTCGAGCCCATCCTGTGCCGGCTCCACCATAGTTTCAGACGTCACCTCGTCGCCTGGCACGTCATGCGTCTCGGCGTCGTCGGGATTGGCGTCTCGCGGGTTAAGATAACCCTGCGCGCCTTCCGTACGCGTTTGGCCGGTGGTGTCGCGGATCTCTTGCAGCACGGCAAGCGCTGCGGCTGGATCTTCTTTGGCCGGCCAGTGCACCGCACGCATGCCGCCGCGGAAACGAGTGTTGTCATTGTCGGCACGCCGGGCGCCGGTGAATTCCCCAGGTTTGAATTCCGGCTGCCAGGCCGGGTAGTCCCATGATGCGATGCGCGGAGCGGGTAAAGAATAAATCCGAAGGGAGGCGGGCGACCACCCCTATGCCACCTTTCTTTCTCGCCATCTCGCTCGTTATTAATCTTGCCCTTTCGTGGGAGGGCTGTGTGGTGTTGGAAACAGGTGAGCAGCAATATTATCGGCAGCTTGGCGGCATGAAGAAATCTTAAAAAATGCACTCCGAGATACGTTTCTGGATGTGAAGCTAACGACAATCTTCAATTTGATTCGTATAGAATCGGGTGTTGTGAACGCGTAGTTGAGGAGCCCCCGAAATGAACGCAAAGCTCAAAAGTGAAGCCCGTCGCAAGGTAATTCTTCATGGACACCTTAATAACGAACCGTTGAAAGATATTGCGACCAAGATCGGATGCTCACTCGCGAGTTTAAGAGTCAGCGCTAGTAAACTCGGTTGCACTCGAACCCCGACGGAGGCGGCGGAATTCGGCGTGGCTTTCATATGCCGGAACACAAACGGGAAGATTACAACCAGTTGATGATCTCTGGACGGTATAAATCTCGCGATTGCGGCGCAAATTCTGGGAATCTTAACAGTGTAATCATCAGTATGTCGAGTTAGGTTATTGCGGACGGATACTATCACTTGAAGACTTTCTGCAGATCACGAGTAGCTTTATTGGGTAGGGGTATAAAATGACTCTGATGGATAGACATAGTGATCCTGCTTCGGGTAGCCGATACATTGCGACAACGAGCAAGTATAACCATGAGGCGCATACGACGCGGCCCTCTTATGTTTTTCCTCCAGATCCTGCATCGGGCGCAGGGGTCGGGGAGCCAAGAGCACGCAGCCTGGAATCCATAACCGGCATGCTTGATCGCATCGGCTGCGGCTATCTCGTGCTGAACCGCGAGAGGAAAGTGCTCGAATGGAACGCAGCCGCTCAAACCACGCTGGAGCGCCAGGGAGAAGTGGCCGATACGGCCAGCGGTCTTTCGGTGGCTTTGAGGCGGCTGCTCGCGAATGTTCCGGCCCATTTCCTGCCGGGCTCATTATCGTGGGTGGTGATCCGCAGCAACGGCGACAGGCCGGTGATATTGAACGAGAACGGGTTTGTCGCTCCTGACGGAACGAGCATTGTGGCGTTACTGGATCGCGAGAACAGGTCGGGGCCAAATCCTCAGACACTGCAAAAGATGTTTGGCTTGACGAGCGCGGAGACGCACTTGGCGTTGCGCTTGGCTCAGGGCGATGCGCCGCTGGAGATCGCCCGCAGTTGGCGCCTCAGCCGCACCACGATCCGCTCCCAGCTTGCCTCGCTGTTCGCCAAGACCGAAACGAAACGTCAGGCGGAACTGGTGGCTCTTCTTGGGCGCATTTCAGTCTTGCCATAAGGGCCGTCGTTTGGATCCATCTCAGCAGACAGCCAATCCCGAAACGCTTTGATTTTCCGTTGGGCGATGGCGCGGGGCGGGCAGCAGGAGCATGAATCTCGAAAAAGAGAGTCACTGGCAGGCACCAAAGCCGCAATGGCGTCTACGGACAAGCACACAGGCAGGTGGTTGATAGCTACTGCTGTGCTTGGGGTCGGCTACTTCGTAGCCTCGGCCGCTTGTTCTTGACGTAGTCCAAAGCCTGGACGTGCGTCCCGTCGACATCTGTGACGAGCACAAGTTTCGGCGAGAATGCGCTGGTGCCGTCGGTGCCGACGACCTTGACTATCGTCCGCTTTCCGGGCGGATGGCATCGAATTGGGTGGAAAGGGCGATCATGTCGTTTTGTATTTTCTCTCCTCAGATTGAACCGCCGGTTGTCACGTTGCGATTATGCTTTTGCCTGCCTGTCTGTGCCCCTCATAATGGCCAAAGAACCGGATTCAGAAGCATGCTCACACGTAACACGAGAGAAAATAAATCTTCCACATGGTCATCAGCTCTTCTGGAAACGGCTTGAATGTTCCGGGTCGGGGTCGTCAGCCAGGTCATGTAGTCTTCGGGCGTCAGAATCACCGGCATACGGATGTGGATCGTCGCCATGAGCGGATTCGGCTCACAGGTCAGCAGAGTGAAGGTGCGGATGTTGTCGCCGGTAGCGGGGTCGCGCCTCCCAGAGCGCCGCCAAGGGCGAACGGCTCGCCCGACTTCATCGCGATGGCATAGGGCTGTTTGTTCTTGCCCGTGCCGGAAGATGTCCTTCCATTCAAAGAAGCCGTCGATCGGCATCAGCGCGCGGCGTGACTGATAGGCGGCTTTGAACATGCCGTTGGTCTTTACGGTCTCGCTCTTGGCGTTGATCGAAGGTGCTGCGCTTCAAGCTGATGATAAACGTGGTCTGCATGGGCAGCAACCAGCATCAGAAGGGAGGAGCGCAGCATGAATCATTATGCGGGATTGGATGTGTCAGTGAAAGAGACGCCATTTGCACTGTCGACGAAACAGGCCAGATTTGCCGCGAGATAAAGGTGGCGAGCCATCCGAGGATCTGGCACGGGTGCTCAAGGAGCCCAGCTGGTGGGTTGAGCGGGTTGGGCTTGAAGCCGGGCCCTTGTCGCAGTGGTTGTTCGAAGGCCGGCCAGGGCCGGCCTGCCGGTGATCTGCATCGAGACCCGCCACACCAAGGCATTTCCTTAAGGCCCAGGTGAACAAACCGACCGCAATGATGCCCGCGGCATTGCGCAGATGCGCAGATGATGCGAGTCAACCTGTTTCGCCCGGTGCATGTGAAAACCCTGACGAGCCAGAAGCGCCGGGCGCTGCTGACCGCCCGCAAGCTCTTGCAGGAAAAGGCCATTGCCGTTGAGAACGATCCCCGCGGCTTGCTACCGAACTTCGGAGCGGCTGCATCTCGCGTTCGAAGCCGCGCGGCTTGCATTCGGCGTACGGACACGCACATCGCGGATTCCTGCCTACATGCGTGAGCCGGTCGCGGGGCTGCTCGACAAGGGCTTTGCGAGGACGCTCGCGAAGTTGCTTGATCCCGGCAAGCGCGTGCCACTGCCGAAGTCGCCCGCGCCGTCGAGCGACACGATCTATCTCACGGTCGTGGACCGCGACTGCACGACGCCACACTTCTGACTGAGCAACGACGGCTGATCGGCACAGGCGGCCCGACATCCCCCCAACCCGGACGCCTGCCGCCTGTGCCAGCCCCCAAGCCATTGCGAGCATCTGCGCACGTGGCCAAATTGTCGTTAGCCTCGCATCCGAATACTTATCCGGGCGTACATATCTCGCTCTTGCAGCGCTCTTGCACGCCGTCCTTTGGCTAATTTCGGACGACCTTCGTCAGTCCATCAAAAGCACCACAGCGGGGTGCAGCTTCTTCAGATTCGGCAATGATTTCGATTGCCAGGGTATGTCTGGCGTTCCACGCACGACGAGTCGAACATCGGGATGCTTGCGCACCTCGATGGTAAATTTCGCGAGCAGGTTGATGCCGGAAGAGTTTAGAAAGTGAAGATCCTTAAGATTGAGCGTAATGGAAGCGGGATTACAGGCAAGAACACTGGTCGCCAACGCCGAGATAGGCGCACCGGCCTCGGAACTGGCAAGCCGCATTGCACCGTCGAAGAAAATTTCGCTTCCTTCAGTCCATACGCGGTAGTCGTCTGTCTTGATTTCCATAGCCTGGCTTCGTTTCCTCTAATTGTGAATTTGCGAGATCGGAATGGAGGCATATGTCTCCACGCAAATCCGATCGCTTTCGTCGGCGGCGCTGAATATCCAAGCCAGGCGCGCGCCGTAGTCGCTCATCAACGTCAGCAATCCAAGTCCGGAGCCTCCTACGTCGGGGTTCGCGGCATTGGCTTCAATTCGCTGTATCAGCAGGTCCATGGGGTCGCCAACCGTGATGTCCTCCAGGAGACTTTGGAACTCGGACGCATCTTCACCATCGAGGTCATTCGACACCTTGAGCTTGAAGCATTCCGAATCCATCGACGCCTCGATCAAGATCTCACCCGGTGCGCGAAACTTGACCGCATTTTCGATGAGTTCGTTGACCAGATATCCGATACTGTGCCGCACTTCCATGTAGTCATTGCGGGACGAGCGGAAGCGCAACGCGAAAAGATCGGCGATGAAGTCCGCGGTCGTGGCACAATGACGCCAACTCAAGTCGAGAGGTCCGTCGAACAGCCGCACGCGACTGGCGCTCTCCTTCATCCCGGTTGCAATGTCAGGGGTACCGAACAGCGTTGTCATGGCTATTTGTGCCTTATGATCACGAGGGTGATGTCGTCGTGGATCTTCTGGATCCCGATATGGGCCATCAGGTCGTCGATGATCCCGGTTTTGATATCCTCGGCGCTGCTGCCGTGACGTTTTTGTGCGCTCTGGCAGAGGCGCTCGAACCCGAACAATTCTCTGTCTTGGTCTTCGGCCTCGGTCACACCGTCTGTGTGCAGCACGATCACGTCGCCACTGCCGAACAGGATGTCACGCGTGGCAATGAACTTCGAGATGTCATTCTCCAGGCCAACCGGCAGACCCAGATCCATCGTGTCGATGCGTTCGACGTCCCCATCCGCACGCACGACGAGAACGTCCTCATGCTGGCCGGATAGCGTTACCCGCTCATCCTCGAAGTCAAGAAAGGCCAACGAGAGATGCTTGCCGGTGTTCGTCCGCTCGATGTTCTTGTAAATTGCCCTGTTCAATCGATCCAGAAACTGGTGCGGGTCCCCATCGTTGGTCTCCTGCAGCGCACGTGCAACGGATTGGACCATGAGCATCAGCACGCCGCTCTCGAGACCATGACCGGTCACGTCGCCGATGCCGATCTTGACGCGTGGCCCGTTCTGCAGGACGTCGTAATAGTCGCCGCCGACCTCGTCGGCCGGCCGCATGTAGGCTGCGATCTCCAGCCCCGGAATCGCTTCGAGTTCGAGTTGTTTCGGCAGGACCATCATCTGGATCTGTCTGGCGACCGCGAGTTCAGCACCAAGGCGAACGTTCTCGTCCTGCAGCTTTTCGTTGAGTGCGGAAATCTCCTGATTTGCGTCCCCAAGTTCCCTGGTTCGTTCGTCGACGAGTTGCTCGAGGTTTTCCGTGTGAAAGCTGATCTGCTCAGCCATGCGGTTGAAAGCGACCCCTGCGGCTCCAACTTCGTCGCGCGTTGGGATGCTCACTCGGACTGAATAGTCTTTGGACTGGAGCCGCTGGGCGGCGCTGGCAAGCGCCCTGAGGCCCGCGGTGATCCGCTTCGAAATTCCGAGCACGGCGGCAAAAACAATCAGAAGCGAAACGACGATCGCGGCGATCTGAAAGAGCAGGATACGGTTGGTTGCACGGGAAATACTCTTCTGCGCGGCGAACAGGGATGCATAGATCTCTCGTTCGGGAACGACGATCCCGACCGACATCATTTCGGACTTGATCGGTCCCGAACTCCACAGATTGGTCGGCTTTAATCTTTTGAGGACAACAATGTAGGGTACGCGTTCGCCCTTGTCGGCGAGCATGACATGCTGAATGACACCGTCATTGTTCTGGTCGAGAGGCAGCGACGCGATAGCCGGCTGCGTACTTCCCCGCAGGGACCTCTCCAGGCCGGTGACGCCCTGGGTGCCCGCATCGCTCGATGAAGTCAGGCCGATGATTGCCTGGCCTGACGGATTGATCGCCACGACGTTGCCAGTCGACATTGTGAGAAAGCCGAACCCGGTCTCAGCGATCTTCACACGTTCGACGACTTCCGCGAGTTGATCGAGAGTGATGTCTGCTCCCGCCGTACCAGCGATACCGGTGCGATCGCGCGTCCACAGCGGGTGGAAAAAGCTGACGATTAGCTTTCCCGTGATCGCATCGGTGTAAGGCGCTGTCTGGGTGATATCGTCAGAGACCGGACGTGAGGCTGGATCCCTGGCCCATTGCTGCCATGACCCATAGATTCCCGGAAAGAAAAACTCCCAGAACTCTGCCTTGTTGTGGCCTGGGTAGAGCCGGTCGAAGGTCTGTGCCTGGTCCGTATACGGTACCGTCCTGAAAATCGGCCGTTCCTTTGGACCAATATAATACATTTGCAGCTTGGACGACCCGCTGGCCATGAGCGTCGGCGCAACGAGGTCCAGCACGGTGCTGTCTTCTATTTCCTGCTGAACGCTTGGCAGCGGACTGTGGTCGGCGCCCAGCAGGTAGCCCCAGACGCTGACCACGGAAGGCGCTCCCGGCAGGTTCTGCGCCCAATCGCCCCGCGAGTCGTAGACGACCTTCACGGAGCCCGGCGCCTCCTGCGAAAGCGTGGCTCCGACCTGTTGTTGCCTGCTTGGATCGTCGATCTGGGCCTGCAGCACGCCGGCCAACGCCTTGACGTCCCCATGGACTCGATCGAGCAGCAGGTCGACGCTTAACGCTGTCGATTCGGCATAGGAACGAATGTATTCCTGGTTTGCGATCGTCAGGCCCTCACCGACTTCGGAGGTTGCGTCGCGCGACAGCTTTTGAACATTCCAAAGCGCCAGGCCACCGCTCAAAAGGAGGTCGAATAATACCGCGCCGCCAACGACCAATACGAATTTCGCTCGAAAGGAGCGCAGGCCGAATCGCGGTGTAGGCTCATCGTCGGCTTTCATTGCGGCCGTCGCCCCGATGCGACCCAGATCGGCCAACCCGCATAACCCTTGGGGTGGAGCGCAGCGAAAATATGATCCTCGAAGCCCTGCCGGAAGCGTGCGACGAACTCCGGTCCATCGCCGCGTCTGGTCGCCATCTCGCCCGCATAGACGTCCGCCCAGGCCGCAATGACATCGGCGAAGTCCTGCGGATCCCCGTCCAGGTTAGTGACCATGAAGGTCTCCACACGGATGTCTTCGAATCCGGCTTCGATCAGGTATCGCCGGCTCTTGGGCCCAAGCTCGACATCCATCTCGAAATGCCCGAACAGCTTCGCCACCTCGTTGTAGGTCCAACGAATGCTTTCGGCGCGCGGCTCGCCGAGGCAATGCGAATTCTTCTCGTTGGTGATATAGACCCGCCCGCCTGGCTTGCAGATGCGGTAGAGCTCCTTGAGAATGAGTTCAGGTCGATTGAAGATTTGAAGGGAATGTCGGCAGGTGACCAAGTCGAACTGCGCTTCGTCGAGCAGCATCTCCGAGGCATCGCCATAGGTATATTCGATGCCCCGGATGTCGAATTCCCGCATCACTTGTCGAGCATAGTTCAGGCTTGATATGGAGTGGTCGAGGGCGACGATCCGCGATGGCTGGAACTCCTTCTGCGCGAGCACGGCGAAATCACCGATCCCGCAACAGATGTCGGCCATGACGATCCCGGGCCTCATGCCGTGTCGCGGCAAGATTGTGCGCTCGTGGCGCCAAGTCATCTTTGTCTGAGTGCGCAGGATGGGTACGAACCCGCCTTCCTCAAGAAAACCCTGCCCCGGATAGAATTCAGTGTCATACTCCTCGACCGTGATGTTCGGTTCGATTCCGCTCAGGCGACCGAATTTTTGCGAGGTCCATCCGACGACGCTTGACGTGATGACCACGAATTTGAGATCGGGTCGAGCGCGACAAGCGTCGATGATGATCCTCGAAAAGCTGTGAAACGCAGCGTTGTTCATCTGCGTCAGGCGCCTGACATTGACGTAGAGAACGCCGCGCACATGGCCGATCGCATCGCGGAGCAATGCTATGCTCGGCCCAAGCTCATCGATCGCCTGAGGCCGGACCACTCCCGAAATGGAGAACTCCTGGTTGTTGGCGTCGTATTGCGCCTTGAAGCGCGGGAGAAGGTCGTAAGGGCTCAATGTTGCAAGCCCTCAAGCGGAAGGTCCACGACAAGCTTGATTGCATCGCCGTCGGCGTCCTCGATCCAGAGTGTCGCGTTGTAGTCAACAGCCAGTTCTAGGAGTACGACCTCGCGGCTGGGCGCGAGATCCCCAGACACCGAATTGAGATACCGCTCTCTGGCCTCCGTTCCTGCGAACTGCGACACGGCTTCTTCGTAGAATTGGCGCTCCTCTGGCACGCAAGGAAATATCAACTCGATCCTATCCGTCGCGCCATGGCGAGACACCCTGCATGCCAGTTCGCCGTCGGCATGGCGAGTACGGAAGGCGACTTCCAGCAATTCGTTGAAGGCAGAGGAAAAGAGATTTGAATGGTGGACCGAGTCTGACCTGTTTTGACTGATCATCCGGGCCACGTATGTCGAGACGTAATCGCAATGCTTCCAAGCGGAGACAAAAGCTTTGATTTCCATGTCGATCTGGATCATCGGCTCAAAAGTCGGCTCGCCAGCCAGGTCATGATGAACAGGTCCCATCGGCATCCTCACTTGTTCCATCAGTATTGAGCTCTCGCGGGGTGATGGCCTCCGCGATGAAAAATTTCTCCGCGCCCGTGATGAGTCTGTCTCGCACCCACTCGAAGAACTGCGCGGTATCTGCCTCGATCGTTCTAGAAATCTCCGCCTCACCGTTAACGAAGGCCGCAAGGCGCTAGAGCGCTTGTTTTGATTCCTCCATCGCGTGTACCACCCTCAGCGGGGACCGCCTGATGAAACCGCTGATCGCCTCGGCTCCAAGCGGCTTTCCCAGGAAGTTGCCTTGCAGGCAATCGCAATTCTCCTTGATCAGCCACCGTGCCTGTGCCGGGGTCTCGACCCCCTCGGCAGTGACATTTATCCCCAGGCCGTGCGCCAGATTCATGATCGATCGCACGATCGTTTGGCTTTTGAGATCGGTCTCCAAGTCCGCAATAAAGTACTGATCTATCTTCAACGTATCGAAGGGAAAATTTTTAAGGTAGCTCAACGATGAATAGTATGTTCCAAAATCGTCTAGCGATATTCGTATGCCCAAGACATTCAGCGTATTCAATGTGTCTATGTTGTCGATCGTCTTCTCAAGTAGAACCCTTTCGGTTATCTCAAGTTCAAGTCTGTCGGCTTCAAGCCCAACTGCGTCGACGATCTGAGCGACGGTGTCCGTCAGCAAACCGCTAAGGAACTGAGCCGGCGACAAGTTCACTGCGACTGTCAGCGAGGAAGGCCACGTCAACGCCTGGCGACACGCTTCCTCGAGCACCCATCGTCCAATCTCGTCCATCAGACCGTCGGCTTCGGCGATCGGTATGAACACGTTGGGTGGAATGATTCCGAGCTCGGGGTGCCGCCACCGCAGCAGCGCTTCGAAACCGGTCACTGACGAGGGCGGCTGAATGAGCGGCTGATACTCCAGATAAAGCTCGCCGCGCTCCAGCGCGGTTCGAAGGCTGCGCCTCAGATTCTCGCGTTGCTCGAGCAAGAGCAGCATCGAACGGTTGAAGCTTCGAGCGCAGCCGCGTCCATCTGTCTTGGCCGCGTAAAGAGCAATGTCAGCGGCTTTCATCAACTGTTCGCCGTCGGTCCGTGCTCCGGCCCGAAAGCAATTCCGATACTCGAGCCGACGAACACGGGAATGCCGTTGATGACGAACGGGTCCTTGAACGCGTCGACTAGAGATCCGGCAAGGCGCTCAGCCTCTGCTGGCTGCTCCTTTCCCAATTGGATGACAGCGAACTCATCGCCGGCATACCGGTATGCGGATTCGCCGTCCTGCAGCGCGTCGCGGATACGACCCGCCGCGAGTTGAAGAAGAGTGTCGCCTGCTCCATGGCCGAGCGTGTCGTTGACCGCTTTGAAATCGTCAAGGTCGATTTGCAGAAGGGCGGCCTTCGGCTTTGATCCGCCGAGGGCTGCCATTGCCTGCTGGAGCCGCTCGCCGAATCGCCGCCGATTCTGCAGTCCAGTCAGCACGTCGTGCGTCGCCTGATGGAGCAGAACTAAATGCTCTTGTTCCTCCGCTGCGCTCCGCCCGCCGTCCTCCCTTAATTCGATGATACCCGCACCATTTGCCGTGGTGAACACAAAAACGGACCGGTGCGCTCCGCCCGAGGTTCGCGGCAAGTCGATGCTGGCCGGAGAGCCACCCTGGAACACACGAAGAAATTCGTCGCGATGGCTCGCATCGAGAAAGCTCGGGTAGATCTCCCAGACGGCGGCGCCCGGCGCTACCGCGCCTCCGTACAAGCCTTTGAGCCTGGCCGCGTAGTGCGTCAGGCGAAAGTCACGGTCATAGAACGACAAAAGTTCGGTCGTGTTCGCCAAAAGGTCTGCGAGAACCCCATCGCCGACACTTGGAGCGTCGCTCGATGAAGGCCCCTCACTCTCCGTGCCGACGCCTGAAGCCTCTGAGGGCAAGAACCACCTCCATAGGCGGTGCAGACTCGCGCCCCCCCAGTCTAGAAATAGCATAACTGTCAAGCTTGGCAAACTTTCAAATCGCACTCTTAATAAGAGCCCCCCGCAGCCTAGTTCCATATATGCTCCGCCGTGATCGGCGGCAAATTATCGATAACGATGAACCGTCACAGTTCGTTAACAAACTGTGAATTGGTGAGAATCAGCTGTGTGATTGATGCGCAGTAGGCGCGACACGAAGATATTGTGGCCCATGAGGCGGCGTGACCTTCGCCGCCCCGGGCAACCCCTCTTCTAAGTCCGCCCAATCAGCTTCGCGATCCTGTAATCAGTTTCCGAGCGCCTTGAGCCAACCTTCAAAGGAAGAGGCCTCCTGGCCTCCGGCATGCGAAACAGAGTGGGCGGGGCGTGGCAATACCACAGTACTGCGGCCTTCGCGGGGGCTGTAACCGAATTCCTTGCTGAATGCCCGGCTGAAATTAGCCGCTGAACTAAACCCGAAGGCTTCAGCAATTTCAACAATGCGCCGGCTGTCCGCCGGATCGCTTAGCGCAATATGGGCTGCTAGAAGGCGGCGACTTTGTATGTAATGGAGAACACCGCCGCTTGGTTCGAACAACTGATAGAGACGAGAGCGCGAGACGCCGAGCGCCCGGCACATTGAATCCGGTGTCAAATGAGCCGCATCCAGATTGTGGTGTACGTATCGACGCGCTCGCTCCATTAGCGCGACACTCGTCAATAGTTCGGCGGCCGCAACCTGTTCCGCCGGAGGCCCGAGGCAGGCAATGATCATGCTGCGTGTTGCGTGCACGATGCGGGGCAGATCGTCAGCCGTGAGGCTGCGAAGTCTTGCTTCGATGCTGTTGACGTAATCGAGCAAGAGGTTGGCAAAGTTGCCCGACAGAATTGAATTGTTCTTGGCGTCCAGCGTTGCCGCCGCATCGGCGAACAAATCGCGCGGCAAATAGACAAAGAGACTTTCGGAGTCCGTTGTCCTCCCGCGAAACGGGTAGCCAAGCGATCTGATCTCCAATTTACCCGGCTGGTTCTCCGCTACACGGCGATCGACCTCCGTCCACGACCGGCCAGTACGTGGCAAGGCGATATACCAGTGATCGATCGAGCTGGACCGAAGCTTCGCGGCAGAACGCATATAACTATGTGCCGGTGCGCGCTGTTGAACGATCAGCATGCCGTCGAGGTTCCAAGCCGTGTGGTCGGCGGGAAAGCCATCGTCGAGCGATTTGTCATCCGGCAACCTGACCTCGACGAGCGGTGCCATATGCGCCTGCCAAGCGGCGAATTGATCCTCTGGCGCCAGTTCGAGCGTTGAAAAGGGCAAAGGTTCGAGCGCCGGCGCAAGTGACGGGGCACCCTCATTGTAAGGTTGAGCTTCGCGCGGCCAACGACGTCGATCACGCTCCAGCGCCTGCCTCGCAAGCGCCTCCTCTTGCCTTTTAGCATCCATCGCGTGGTGTCATATCCGATTCGGGTATGCCCATGCCCCTCTCAATCATGTGGTGTACCTCAGGCATCTGGCAAGACTGGCCGACTCGAGGCGACTGAAACGGCGATCACGCTGGATTACAGTCAGAAATGCATGCCGAGATAAGTTTCTGGATGCGAAGCTAACGACACTCTTCAACCTGGTGCGTATAGAATCGGGCATCATGAAAGCGTAGTTGAGGGGACCGCTGAAATGAACACAAAGCTCAACAGCGAAGATCGTCGCAAGATAATTCTTGATGGGTACGGTAACAACGAACCGTTGAAAGACATTTCGGCAAAAATCGGATGCTCACTGGGGAGTTTGAAGGTCGCGGCCAGTAAACTCGGTTGCACTCGAACTCCAAAAGAGGCGGCGGAATTTCGGCGCGGATTTCACGTTCCGGAAAACAAGCGGCAGGATTACTATAGACTTATGATTACCGGACAATATAAAGCCCGTGAGTGTGCGGTTATGCTAGGATTAATAAAGGAGCAATCAGGAACCAAGTAAATTGATTCCTGGTCACTGCAGATGACAATGTCATTTTGACAGCCACCGCTTCAGCGGTTCATCAGCCAAAAGCCTGCCGCAAGCACGGTAGCGGGCACTGAAAGGTTCGCACAGATGCTGCCTCGGCATTTCAATCGCACCTGCCTCAGCCCTCATGATCTGGCTATTTGCGAACGCGTGTTCGATCAGGTCTGCGCGGATGAGCATCTCGACCCTTTGGACCCGGCGGCCGAAATCTTGACGGTAATGGTCGTGGCCATTTTTCGAAATGCTCACACCAGCGAGCGCGAACTACTTGTGGCTGTCAAGTCTCATCGGCAAAAGGCTGCGGGAAGGCGCGTCGCATGAATCCGTTCAGTCGCGACGCGCTGTTGCCAAGACACCGGACTTGAAAACCGCCGCGGGCACGGGTTCACAGTGGTTTCAATACTACTCCCTCCAGCGGTTGATATTTGCTCCGGAAGATCGTTTTTGGTGCAAGCGGACCTTGCTGTCGCGGAAGTCTCGATTGCTGCCATCTTGGCGCAAGCGAGTGCGCCGATGGTTTCGCGGCTATCCCCTAAGTCCCTATTCGGTCGCGTCCGTCTCGCTTTCGTCACCGATCGAGCACCGGCAAATATGAGCTCGTTTCCAGACATTCTCGCAGAATGGTCTCACGACTAAAGGGGGTCCAAATTCACACGGCAAGACGGGCCGACCGGTGGTCAACATCAGCCGAGCCTATCGGCTCACGCCACTCTGCAGCCAGAGAGTTGCATTTACGCTCTTCAACATCGTTAAAAACGTACGGAGGTTTCCCGAGACTCGGCTGCCCGCGGCGCGCATGGTCAGGGGCAGGGAGGAATAGACCATGCGCGAATTGCCCAATACCATCGACGCAGACGTTCTGATCGAAATCGGCAGGCTTTTAGATGACCGCGCGAAACCGACGCCCGTGCCGGTCCACAAGCTTGCATTGTTAATGCGGCAGCGTTCAAACGCCAGCCTTCCGGTTGAATCGATGGAAGAGTTGATCGTGAAGATGGCCATGACGCGGCAATTGCCAATGATCTTCGATTTGCCTGACATTGACACGGACGATGTGATCTCGAATGCCTTGGCACGCGCGTCTTGAGACTTGCCCTTGAGCGCAAGTTCTGTTGCTCCACCATAAGCAGCAGGTGCTGCGGTTCGGAATGACGAAACCTGGCCCAGATAGCGTGCATCGCCTTGCGCCGAGCTGGCGAAGTGGAATGGGCTATGAGTGCGTCCGTTTACGAGCCGGTGAACGTCTACAAACCTCAGGGACCCGATGTTGGTGTCGTTGACGGTCCGTTTGAGTATCTGACGGTAGCAGGAATAACACTTCCGCTGCCATTCACCACTCGGATGACGGTGGTGCGCCTATCGAACGGCGACCTGTTCATTCATTCGCCCATCAAGTTTGCTTCGAGGGTGGCCGAAGAGTTACGGAACTTGGGCAGAATTCGCCATCTCGTGTCACCCAACCAGTTTCACTACGCTCATATCGGTGAGTGGTCGAAGGCTTTCCCTGAGGCAATAACATGGGCATCGCCCGGAGTCCGGCAAAGAGCACGCGCACGGCACGCGGATGTGACGTTCGCACGAGATTTGGAGGCCGATCCGCCGGAGGAGTGGCGGCGGGACATGGACCAGATGCTGTTTCCCGGTGGCTACTTCAAAGAGTTCATATTCTTCCACCAAGCTTCAAAGACGCTGATCCTTACAGACACGATCATCAATCTCGAATTAGACATGATCGATGAGCCTTGGCGCACGATGGCCAAGCTGACTCGGATGGCTCACCCGCACGGGCGGACCTTCTTTGGCATGCGGCTGCCAATTCTCCTGCATCGACGGAAGACACAGGCAGTAGTAAGCAAACTCCGGTCGTGGCAGCCGCGGCGGGTGATTCTCAGTCACGGCCGCTGCTTCGATGCGAATGAAGACGAGATTGTCCGTAGAATATTCGGAAAGTCGGCTTAGTAACGCTGTGGTTTGCGAGAAGCCAAATGTCCATTTCGGGTCGGCTCCGGCCGCTCGGCCTCGATCGCTTCAACGACCGCTCCTGGCGCTCCTTGCTCGTTTCGATGGACGACGAACGGCAAAGTTCACACTCCCAGCCGACGCTGGCTGTCAGTGTAGCACGTGGTCGCCGCATCTGGGCAGTAGTGACCTTGCAGCACCTCCTCGGCCCTCATCCTGCAATCTACGTCGATAATCGGATGGCCACTGGCGAAGCCTACACGCTCGAAGTAGTGTTGCCGCGTGCCGCTTATGGGACGAGCCGCCATGCCTCTTCGAACTGAATAACCTTCTCGGCGGTGATCGCACTGCTGCAGGCGGTAGTGGGAGATGAAGCTTTCATCCAGTGGCGATTAGAGCCTCGGCCGTTTCTGTTACGCCGTATGGCGCGGTTTGAGCAACCGGCGGAGACGCGAAGCCTTCATTGAGCGCAGCGTCGGAGCCGGTTGCGGCGGATCGAAGGGGTACCGGGGGGGTCGTCGCGCGAGCCAGTTATCCGATCCCCCGCTCAGAAATTCCTACCAAATATTCCTGACTGTTGCGGCCCAGCACCGTACCAATTTACAATTAGTACATGGCCTTGATGCCGCTCAGGTAGGGAGTAGAGAGCGTGTCCCTGGGGGGGCTGGATGAGCGTCGCGCGAAGGGCCGGTCCGCTTCTAGAGCAAGCAATCACAGTACTCCTCAATAGGGTGGACCGTCGCGACACGGTCTCGATCAAAGCGGCGCTACGCGAAGCTCGGGAGACTGCGCCTTATTTGGTGGCCTCCGACGAAGAACTAACCGAGGCAATCGTCGAGGCAGCAACTGCCATGGGCCTCTGCGTGGCTTTCGACGCCCAAGAGTAGCTGTCAGCCAACTTCAGTCACTCGTGGCATCGCAACGGAAGCGCGCCGTCCTGAGCCATTTTCAATAGTCAGAGGTAATCCGCAATTACCTTCGCAAGCTGCTAAATCTGCCTGTAGAACGGGAACTGGGCTGAGCAAAAGTATTTGCTGGAGGAACTTGATCGGGCCGACAAAGAGTGACCGCATGGCTCTCCACTGGTTCAACCCTCCGGTCCCGGTCAAGACCGAGCGTCCCGGGATCATCCGCAACGTCAACAACGCCGAGAAAGCCGGCGAGGAGCTGATGAAGTGGACCAAGCGTGGCCCTTGCTGGGACCTCGCGGTGCGCGTTTGCATGGCCGTGATTTTCGACGAGATGGAACCTGAGGAGGCCCGCAAGGCATTCCTGGCTGCTGCAAAAGAGGAGGGGACATTACTCCCCCAATGAGAACTAGCTAAATTGGATGCGGTATAAGGTTCTAGGTGTCTATTACCAACACCGCCTTCGCGAAAGGAGCCCGCCGCCGGTGAGGGAGAGGCGACGGACCCCGCCACAGCGGCTGCACATCCGAGAAGGACCACTGCAACCTCTAAACCCGCGAGGGCCTACATCGTTCCCTTAGCTGCGGCTAAAGCGGGGTTGGTCGGCGGGCTCTTGCCGCTCTAAGTTCCCCCTTATGGGTCCTCTCTGGTTCGCTCCCCCGGTCTACGTGAAGACGAAACGTCCGGGCATTCGCAATGGGGTCAGCCACGTCGAGGGAACCGCCGAGGAACTCATGGCGTGGGACACAAAGGGCCCGAGGTGGACGAAGGCGGTCCAATCCTGCGTCGATGCGTTCGAGGGCAGGGGTGTTGAGGTCCGTGAAGCCTTTGAGGCGGCTGCCAAGGAGGCCAACATGTATCTCTCCCCTGAGTAGGAGGTATCATGGCGCCCATCTGGTTCGTCCCGCCGGTGTTCGTGAAGACTGAAACCGGTGTCAGGCATGGCTGCAACAATGCGAAGGAAGCCCTTGAGCAGCTCAAGATGTGGACCCGGCGAGGGCCTCGCTGGCACAAGGCGGCGACCCTCTGCCTGTCAGCCTTGGAGGGCGATCCGATTGACCCTCAGGTGGTCCGAAAGGCCTTCGAGGCTGCCGCCAAGGAAGCCAAGATGTATCTTTCCCAGTAGGAGGAGGTGTCATGGCAACCCATTGGTTCTCCCCTCCGGTGTACGTCAAGACCGACCGACCTGGGGTCACCTACGGGTGTAACAATGTCGAGGGTGCCGCCGAGGAACTCATGAAATGGACCAAGATGGGACCTAAGTGGAGGAAGGCTGTGCAACTGTGCGCCGACGCCTTTCAGGACCGTGTGACTCCGGAAGAGGTCCGTCAGGCTTTCGAGGCTGCTGCCAAGGAGGAGGGGGTGCTCCGTGAGTAGCAGGCCGGTGCCCATGGCTATGTTGGGAAGGACCCGTTAGGCTGTCTAATGCTGACCAAGTCCGCGCTGCTCGAAATAGACCCGGATACGAGAGCATTGACTCTGGTCGGCGCATTCATGGGCATTTTGCACTTCTTGAAACTGGTATCGGAGCTGCTCTGGGCGAGGTACTTGGCGTCAATGGGGCACGTTGAGGTAGGGGGACCGGAACCGGAATGTCAGGCTTCGAAACCCGATGGCAGAAACCAGATACGCTGTGGCGGCATTTGAGGGCACGTTCCTGCTCTTGATTATTGCCTGTGAGCTGTGCGCGAAAATCGGGAATGGAAGGGCCGGAGGCAGGAAGCACGGCCTCAGGCCGAGGCGCTAATCAAGCGGGTCGGCAATGATCGCGAAAAGCTCAACACGGCCGGCAGCGAAACTAAAGAAGTAGTCGCGCGTTGGACGGCGGATAACGCTGTTTCGTCTCTGAGTATGGTTTAGGTCAGAGTGGTCAAGCCAACGTCGCGTAAGGCAATCAATGCGTCGAGCGCTAGTCAAGCGAAGTCGCCCGCTCGTGACGAGGTCACTTTAGCGCCGCCCGCTTTCCGGCCGGTCCAGCTCGCAACGCTCGTGGACACGGTCCCTGCCGGCGATCGTTGGATCCATGAGATGAAATACGACGGCTATCGTATTCTCGTTGCCGTCGGCGGTGGCGAGGCGCGAGCGTACACACGGTCTGGTCTGGACTGGTCTAGCCGTTTTCCCTCGATCCTCTCCGAGGCTCGCAAGCTCAAGGTGCGCTCAGCCCTGATTGACGGCGAGGCCGTGGTTGTCGATGTGGAAGGAAGATCTAACTTCCAGGCGCTTCAGAATGCATTGAAGGGTGCCCCGGCGACTATCGACTTTTATGCGTTCGATCTGCTGCAGCTCGACGGCGAAGATCTGACAAGGCTGCCTCTTGTTGAGCGCAAGGCGAAGCTGGAGGCGATCTTGCCTGCGAAAAATCCGGTCCTTCGTTACTCCGACCATATCCTCGGCCGCGGAGAAGAGCTGCTCGATCGCTTCTGCGCTGCCGGCCTTGAGGGCGTCATCTCAAAGCTCGCGGATTCGAGTTATGTGGCGGCCCGCGGCGCAAGCTGGCTGAAGATCAAATGCATCAGGCGGCAGGAATTTGTGATTGTCGGCTGGACGCCGTCCGACAAGGTCCGCGCGTTTCGGTCCTTGATCCTTGGCGTTCATGACCGCGGCAAGCTGCGTTACGCAGGGAAAGTCGGCACCGGCTTCGATACCGCTGAACTTCTTCGTCTCTTGAAGATCATGGCGCCGCTTGAGCAGAAGGCCGCCACCGTCGACGCACCACGCGCCGAAGTGCGCGGCGCACACTGGCTCCGTCCGAAACTGGTCGCTGAGATTGCCTTCACCGAAATGACAAATGAAGGGACGTTACGACATCCGAGCTATCTTGGTCTCCGTGAAGACAAGAAGCCGGAGGCGGTCGTGCTCGAGACGGAACGTCATGCAGCCGATCTCGCCGCGTCTGCGACAACCGCCATCGCGATAAGTAACCGTGACCGCGTCATCTATCCGGAGTCCAACATCACCAAGGGACAGCTTGCCGACCATTACGCAGCGGTCGCGGCGATCATGCTTCCTTGGGTTGGCAGCCGGCCGATCAGTCTGGTTCGATGCCCACAGGGCCGCGCGAAGAAGTGCTTCTTCCAGAAACACGACGCCGGCAGCTTTGGCGACAAAGTCCACCACGTCGGCATCACAGAGAAAGACGGGCACGAGGAACCATATCTCTATGTCGACGATGCCGACGGACTGATGACTTGCGTCCAGATGGGAACGATCGAGCTGCATGGATGGGGGGCTCGGATCGAGGATGTCGAAAAGGCCGACCGCCTCGTGTTCGACCTCGACCCCGATGAAGGCCTCGATTTTGAGGCCGTCCGCGCCGCTGCCTTTCAGTTCCGCGCTATCCTTAAATCGCTGGGACTTACGACTTTCCCGATGCTGACGGGAGGCAAAGGAGTGCACGTCATCGCGCCGCTCACCCCTGGCGCCGAGTGGCCACAGGTGAAGGACTTCGCGTCTCGCCTGGCGCAGGCGGTCGCCCGGAGCGATCCGGCCCATTTCACGGCCGTGTTGTCAAAGGCGCGCCGCAAGGGTCGCATCTTTGTGGACTATCTACGCAATCAGCGCGGGGCGACCGCGATCATGCCTTACAGCGCGAGATCACGTCCGGGCGCTCCTGTCGCGGCACCGATCACGTGGGCGGAGATGAAGACAATAGACGCGCCCTCTCATTTCCACGTGGGCGATGCTCCTGAATTAAAGAAACGCGCAGTCTCCAAAACTCTGGCTGGATGGGGTCGCGCTGACCAATCCTTGCCCAATCTGTAGCGTCCGACGCGGGAAGAGGCAGTAAAGCCGGGATTCAAAGGGCAACGCGGCGCTCACGGCCTTGCCTCATTGGAACCTGCGGAGATCGGTCTCGTTTGGCTGAAGCCATGGCAAAAATCGATCCTAGGACCGTCGCCAGTCTTTTAAGGGAATACGCGCAACGGGCGTCTATGCGCGGCGACAATCCCTATCGCACAAAGGCATACTTGCGCGCGGCAGACAGTCTGATGGCGCTGTCGCAGCCGCTTGATCGGATCATCGCCGCCGGCGCCCTCACCAAGATCCCGGGGATCGGTGACGCGATCGCAGACATCGTGACCAAGCTTTACCAAACCGGCACGCACCCGAGCCTTGAGAAGCTGCGCGAGGATGTTCCAGCGGGCGTGATGGAGCTGTTTGCCATACCCGGGCTTCGTCCCGATAAGATAATGAAGCTTCATCAGGCGCTCGGCGTGAACTCGCTGGCGGAGCTCGAGGCCGCAGCAAGAGAAGACCGCATCCGCCCGGTCAAAGGCCTCGGCGCCGCGCTTCAGACAAAGCTTCTGCAGAACCTGGCCATCGTGCGAAGCGGCAAAACGCAACTTCACCTGCACAAGGCCGCCGCTCTTCTCCACCATGCGGTCATATCGGTGAAGCAACAGCATCCAGAGTTTTCTCGCGTCGAAATTGCAGGCGACTTCCGGCGCGGTTGCGAGCTCGTTTCCGACTTCGTTCTGGTAGCGCAGGGCTTAAAGTCGACTGGTATTGAGGATACGACCCTCAGGCTTGTTGTCACGGACCGGAAGCACTTTGGCGCGAGCCTGCTCGAAGCAACCGGTTCGGCAGACCACCTCGAGCAATTGAAGACGTTCGCGGCCGACAAGGGGTTCACCCTAGACGCCGACGGGCTTCATCGCGGGAGAAAGCTGATCGCGTCAGCGACAGAAGAAGAAATCTACCAAGCTCTAGACTTGCAGTTTATCGAGCCTGAATTGCGCGAAAGCAGCGACGAGATTGAGCGAGCGGCAAAGCAGAAGCTACCCGCCCTCATTCGGGATGAAGATCTGCATGGCATCCTGCATTCTCACACGACCGCATCCGATGGCACCGAAACGCTTGAGGCAATGGCTGAAGCCACGCGCAAGCGCGGTTTCGACTACTATGGTGTCGCCGATCATTCGCAGTCCGCTCACTACGCAGGCGGCCTTTCGTTGCAGGAGATTGCTGAACAGCACCGCGAAGCTGACCGGCTGAACAAGGCATACAATGGAAAATTTCGCATACTGAAGGGCATCGAGGCGGACATCCTGGCGGATGGCTCGCTCGATTACCCGAATGATATCTTGGAGACGTTCGATTTCGTCGTCGCGAGCGTGCACAGCCGCTTCAAGTTGCCCAAGAAGGAACAGACGGAGCGTATCATTGAGGCGATCGGAAATCCTCGGACGACAATCATCGGGCACATGACCGGTCGCCAGCTGTTGCGCCGGCCCGGTTATGATCTCGACGTCGACAAAGTCCTTAAAGCGTGTGCGAAACACGGCGTCGCTGTCGAAATCAACGCACATCCGTGGCGACTCGACCTCGACTGGCGCTGGCATCAAAAGGCACTCGATCAGGGCTGCATCTTCAGCATCAATCCGGACGCTCATTCGATCCGCGAGCTCGACCACATGCATTGGGGTGTCGAGATGGCGCGCAAGGGCGGTGTCCCTGCGAAGCGGGTCCTGAACGCGATGCGTTTGACGGCCCTCCTTGCGCATCTCGCACGGCGCAGGCAAACGTCCTAACCTGCTTGTGCGCCCGGCCTATCAGCGCAGGAGTCCGTCATTCTCAAAATCTTCCCAGCCGCGCAAACTGGAGTGCGAGTTCTCATCGGGCCCATAACCAGCTGAAGCTGCAGTTCCGCGACCGCTTCTTTGAGCGCGTTTCATAGCGGCCCTCCCCGCGGCTCGCCGCCTATTCTCTGCAGCTGTCACTGCGTCCTGTTCGCGCCAGACCGTAACCAGGTCGCGGTCAAGCACATCCTCCACGTGCTGCGGGTCGAACACGTGAAAGGTGATTTTCCTTGCCCGCCCGCGAAGTTTCACCGTTTTCGTCCCGGCGCTCTGCAAGCGACCATCTTTCAGCCAGCGGTGCCGTTCGGCCGTCGAGATCGTCAGAATGTCCTCGATTTCACGGGGGATTACGGGCAGGTCTTCGATATTCTGCAGTGCTTTGGATACGATCCCGAATACCACCTGCACATCATTCTCGGCGCCCTCAGACAGGCGCAGGGTAAGCACGCGGGACTCGATATGGAGCAGTTTCCTGAACTCCGTTGGAAGGCGGGCGCGTATTTCGAGAAAAATACCCGTCGCTCTGACGGACGATCCAAGCGTTGCAGCCGGGGTTAAAGGCCATCCTCCAAACAGCTTCGCTGTTGCATTGGTTTTTCGGCGCGTGGACATGCCCCTTATATAGGTCACTGATTTTCGGCAGCGATGAGCCGATCGCAAAGCCGACAGAGTTCTAATCCGCCAGCGGTCTGAACCACGATGCCCAAAGGCGCAACCACGATTGTTAGCGGGGCCGCTGATTGTCGTCGCCTTGCGCTTACCGATGTGCTTCACCCGTTCCGGGCCTCCTTGTTAAGCGCAGTAACTTTGAAACAAATCCTGCCGGCAGGCGTTCCAGCATGGCGGGCGGCGTTGCCGGAGGACCCAATGCCCGATGAAAACAATGACATCGTCATCCCCCAAGACCACGATGCATCGCCACTTCGGGAGGAGGAGTATTTCGTCCTCTGCCCGGCGTGCGGCCAGGCGTTCGACATCAGGTGTATGGCAGCGGCGCTTCATCACAACGAGCTAGGCCACGAGCCATACGACCTCGACTCGTAGTCGGCAGTGATCGACGACCGTCGATGAGTGTTTGGAGATGTCCCTTCACAGCCTGTGCGAGCCGGGTCGAGACCAACACCCGAGGGTAAGCTCTCGCTCATCTGGCCGGTCGCGTTGCCGACCGATCGGCCTAGAACGAATCCCTGTCGCGAGGGCGGACCTTCGCCGGCACGCTATGTCTTGACAGATACCTTGCGGGCTTTCAGCAACGACTTGATGCCGTTGCGGTCGTTGTCGATGCGGCCGCGGCCGTGACCGACCGAAAGCTTCGACAACGCATGCACCGCATGCGACAGGTTGTTGTTCATCCAGGGCGACGGCGCCTACTCCACCGCAACCATGTCGCCCAGTTCTGTCACGACGCTCCGAAGCAGACCTGTTGCCGGCATCGGGTGCCGGGACCACCATGTGATTTCCATAATGCGTAAGAGCCGAAGGCCCATCGCCGGCAACAAGGCGCTCATTGCAGAGAAAGGTTACGATCGATCGGATGCCCGCGTTGCCTTCACGCGAAATGTTGCTGGGCGCCTCCTTCGACAGCGCGCACATGCGACACGTCCTGGCCGGGCGCGCCGCCTGTTGCCGAGAGCGACGATCGCGAATGCGCGAACGGCTGGACGGCAGGTGAAGCGGGGTCGCGATAGGCCCACATCGGACTTGCTTCACCAGTAGTCCGAAGACGCCAGCGACGCACTAGGCTGGACTCGTGCCCTAGCCGTCGGACTCCCGCTTATCCGTTCGTCCGCCCTTTATCTGGCTGGACAGCGCCGCGCCCTTGGGCTGTTCAAACTGCGCTTGCATCTTCCGTACGCGGACAAGCGCGGCCGTTGTATCGCCGTAGTGTCAACCCGCTGTGAGCAAACATTGGACAGAAGCATTCCAAGATTCACGATGTGCAACACCGACGCCAGATCGACATGAATCTTCAGTTCAAAGAGCGAGGATTAATGCTGCGGCAAACGAAGGGGGCACGGGGGGTCTTCGCGCGAGCCAGTTATCCGATCTCCCGCTCAGAAAATTCAGCCAAATATTCCGATCTCCTGATGGAACCCATTCGTTGCGGGCGAGTTGCGGCTCATTGGGACGGACTTCCCGAACATGACAACGAGCAACAAAGCAGACCATCAGTCTGTCTCCGAAGCGTTTCGGAAACTGATCCGTTCCGAAGGCTATCGTCATCACGTACAAACATTCTTAAATCTGGAGGTCGAACCAGAACTGCCGCCAACCCTACAGTCATTACTTGCGGCTATTGATCGGGCCAAACAGGGCCCGACGGAAGAAGGTCCCTAGCCGGCTGGCTGAGCGTCAGGTCAAAGAGTATAGAGGCTCGCTTCGTGGCTTGTCCCCCTGATTCCCACTCAGAAGTTATCAAACATTCTTCTTGATTTTTCTCGACAGAGGATCATGAATGTTCCCTTGGGTTCTCGCTGAGGTGGGAGGCCTTGTATGAACGTTTGGACGAACTGCCGACCCGACAAAGTGACTGCCAAACACCTTGTTCACGAGCTGATCCTACAAGCCCGTCGCGGCCAAATCATCTCCGTCAAAGAGACTATTGCAGCGGTGCGCCGAAACGGGCCATATCTGGCGGAAACTGACTGCGAGCTGGTGGAGCTTATTGTCAATGTTGCCCCAGCCTTTGGCCTGTTCGTCGGGTTCGATCTTCGCGAATAACCGCCTCCTCAACAGGGCGGACCGTGGCGACACGGTCTCGATCAAAGCTGCACTACGCGAAGCTCGGGAGGCTGCGCCTTGCTTGGTGGCCTCCGACGAAGAACTAACCGAGGCGATCGTCGAGGCAGCAACTGCCATGCCTCTGCGTGGCTTTCGACTGTCGCGAGTAGCTGTCAGCCAACTTCAGTCACTGTGGCACATCGCAACGAAAGCGCGCCGTCCTGCGCCATTTTCAATAGCTAGAGGAGTAATCCGCAATTACCTTCGCAACCTGCTCACTCTGCCTGTAGAACGGGAACTGGGCTGAGCAAAAGTATTTGCTGGAGGAACTTGATCGGGCCGACAAAGAGTGACCGCATGGCTCTCCACTGGTTCAACCCTCCGGTCCCGGTCAAGTCCGAGCGTCCCGGGATCATCCACAACGTCAACAACGCCGAGACTGCCGGCGAGGAGCTGATGAAGTGGACCAAGCGTGGCCCTTGCTGGGACCTCGCGGTGCGCGTTTGCATGGCCGTGATTTTCGACGAGATGGAACCTGAGGAGGCCCGCAAGGCATTCCTGGCTGCTGCAAAAGAGGAGGGGACATTACTCCCCCAATGAGAACTAGCTAAATTGGATGCGGTATAAGCTTCTAGGTGTCTATTACCAACACCGCCTTCGCGAAAGGAGTCCGCCGCCGGTGAGGGAGAGGCGACGGACCCCCCCACAGCGGCTGCACATCCACGAAGAATCCCGCTGCCACCTCTAAACCCGCGTGGGCCTACATCGTTCCCTTAGCTGCGGCTAAAGCGGGGTTGGTCGGCGGGCTCTTGCCGCTCTAAGTTCCCCCTTATGGGTCCTCTCTGGTTCTCTCCACCGGTCTACGTGAAGACGAAACGTCCGGGCATTCGCAATGGGGTCAGCCACGTCGAGGGAGCCGCCGAGGAACTCCTGGCATG
Source organism: Mesorhizobium sp. M0816 (assembly GCF_040320005.1). Taxonomy (NCBI): domain Bacteria; kingdom Pseudomonadati; phylum Pseudomonadota; class Alphaproteobacteria; order Hyphomicrobiales; family Phyllobacteriaceae; genus Mesorhizobium; species Mesorhizobium sp. M0816. The sequence continues at coordinate 160,732 of NZ_JAMYOT010000012.1, forward strand.
GGACACAAAGGGCCCGAGGTGGACGAAGGCGGTCCAATCCTGCGTCGACGCGTTCGAGGGCAGGATGTCCCCCATGAGGTCCGTGAAGCCTTTGAGGCGGCTGCCAAGGAGGCCAACGTGTATCTCTCCCCTGAGTAGGAGGTATCATGGCGCCCATCTGGTTCGTCCCTCCGGTGTTCGTGAAGACTGAAACCGGTGTCAGGCATGGCTGCAACAATGCGAAGGAAGCCCTTGAGCAGCTCAAAATGTGGACCCGGCGAGGGCCTCGCTGGCATAAGGCGGTGACCCTCTGCCTGTCAGCCTTGGAGAGCGATTCGATTGACCCCCACATAATACGAAAGGCCTTTGAGGCTGCCGCTAAGGAGGCCAACGTGTATCTCTCCCCTGAGTAGGAGGTGTCGTGGTAACCCATTGGTTCTCCCCTCCGGTGTACGTTACGTAACCTTGCACCTCGACTAAGGCGATCGGTCCCTTGGGAACAGTGCCGTCGGTATGGAAAGATCGCATCGGCACTGTCCTTCCAGCCCTGATTGAAGAGGCCCGTATCCGCTGCCCTGCTGTAGGTAACGAACCTTCCCCGTTGCGGGCTCCGACCTCTTCCATCCAAGCCGTGGCAGCACCCAGCCAACTCGCGGACTACCTTCAAGTAACTGGGGCAAGTCGTGGGGCCGCGGTCTACATGACCATCGGTACTGTGCGATGGGTGGGACCTAGCGTCGGGCAGGGGGCAACCTAGAGATAGCCCGACGGCCCCTTACGCAATGTCGCCACGGATAACCCGGACGTTCAGCTGCCTTAGCGCCGGCACGAGTTCCGCGTGAGCGCCGTGGCCCGTCGGGCCCTGAGCCTGCCGTCAACGGCGCGGTCGTAGACCGCCACGCATTCCGCTCCGGTCAGCCGCGAATTCTACAGGATCCCGTCAACGGCGAACCCGTTAAAGAGAGTCTGGCTCAGCTTCCGGCCTTCCTCCTGTTGTTTGGCACGTGCAGCGTCGGTGCTGATCCCGAGCCGCAGCAGGCCGGTGGATCTACAATGTTGCGGACGCGTCCGGAGCCACGCGTGATTTCGCTGCCATTTCGCATTTCTACAATGCGACGCAGCTTCGCCGAGCTAGCATTCCAGCATCAACAAGGGTCTGCTAATGATGTTCATCGCGAATCTTCTCGCTCGGGCCGAGACCGTCGATCAAGTCCGTGACATCCTCATCGATCTCACGCGGCAGACATCCGCTGAGTCGGGCGCGGTGTCGTATCACGCCGCTCAGAGCACGTCCGACACCACGCATTTTTATGTCGTGGAACAATACCGCGATCATGCGGCTTGGGAGTCTCATATGGCCTCTCCCCATGTGCGCAATGCGCTATCCGTGTTCAATGATCTACTTAGAGAGCCGCCTGCGGCAGCCGCGTTCGTGGTTTTTGCCGAATACATAGCTGTGCCAGCCGACAGCCACGCGATCTAAGCGTGTTCGCCATTTAGCTGTCGACCACACAACTGGATTGGCTCTTCATACAACCTACGACGGACGGAAAGGATTTCCGATGGCTGAAGTGGCAGTTCTAGGACTTGGAGCGATGGGGTCGCGCATGGCAGCCAATCTGCTCAAGGCAGGGCACCGCTTGACGGTGTGGAACCGGTCAAAGGAGGCGGCGCATTCGCTCATTTCCACAGGAGCACGTCTCGCCGGCACGCCGCGAGAGGCCGCGGCAGAAGCAGATTTCGTGATCGCCATGGTTCGAGACGGCATTGCATCACGGAAAATATGGCTCGACGAGGACACGGGGGCACTTGCTGGGCTCAAGGCGGGCGCGGTGGCGATCGAGAGCTCGACACTGACGCCGGTTTGGATCGGCGAGCTCGCCAAAGCCGCATCGGCTCGGGGCGTCGCCTTCCTTGAGGCACCGGTGGCAGGCGGGCGCCCACAAGCGGAGGCGGCCCAGCTGATCTATATCGTCGGCGGCGAGAAGGACGTCCTTGCGCGAACAGAACCGCTGCTCAAAGCCATGGGGACAGCAGTACATCACGCTGGGCCGGTCGGGGCAGGCGCCATGGTGAAGCTCTCCGTCAACTCTCTTCTCGCTATCCAGGTTGGCGCAATGGCCGAACTCATTGGCCTGCTGCAGCGGCTGGGCGCCGATGTCGATCGAGCCGTCGAGATTATTGGCACGACGCCCGCCAGCAGCCCAGCGGCGAAAACGATGGCAGCCTCCATGCGCGCGGGCACGTTCGCACCCTTGTTTCCAGTAGAACTCATGGACAAAGACCTTGCATATGCAATCGCTATGGCGGGCGCGGACTGCTCACAGCATATGCCTCTGACTATTGCGGCCCGCGAGGTCTTCCAGCATGGGATTGATCGCGGCATGGGCGATGACAACATAACCAGCATCGTGCGCCTGTACACTGAGCCAAGATAATCTATGTATGCGATGGGCGACTGCAGAAGTAGCGTAACAGATAAGTCATGGATTTTGAGAGGCTTGGATGCTGAGTATATCCTATCGACCGATCGAATCGATAGGTCACGTGGTTGATCGCTACTGGTCACGTGAGACCAATCCTGGCGAAAACATCGAATTTATGCCGTTCTGGCCAAGCCCAGGCGGAGCTGAGATATTCTTTCACGTTGCACGAGGCTTTCTGCTTAACGGGAAACAGCCGCCGCGGGCCCATGTTTTGTGCTGCCGTAGCCAGCCCATTCACCCAAAGGCCGTGCCGGGATTTCGCTTTCTTGCTGTCCGTATTCGGGCGGGCATGGCAGAACATCTGCTGGGAGTACCTGTTTCCGAACTTGCAGACAGAATTGTTCCACTCGAGGTGATCTGGGGACAAGAGGCAACGCGTCTGACGGAGCAAATCGTAACCACGGCGCTTGACAGCACGCGGGTCCACCTGCTGAACCATTTTCTACAGCAACGTCTCAATCCCCGAGCAGAGCGGCGCACCCTCGATGCCGCCTTCCGACTTCTCGAGACGGGAACATCATCGATCTCCAAAATCTGCGATCTTGTGGGACTGAGCGAGAGACAGCTTGAGAACCGTTTCAGGAGAGCAACGGCAAATTCGCCGGTCCGCTTTCGCCAACTTGCGCGGTTGAGACGAACTATCAAAGCGATATTGCAAGATCCGAACGAGAAATTTACGCAGCTTGTCGATGAGGCCTACTTTGATCAATCGCAGGCCGTTCATGAGTTCCGCCGTTTTACAGGTCTGACACCAACGGAATTTTGCGAGCTGGCGAGACGGTCCGCTCACTTCTACGAGTTGAGATCGCCGGCTTTGGCTCGCAGAAGTCAGTAGTGGGTCGAGCCCGCCGGGCAACGCGGCGGAAGCTCCGTTCCTCCGGAACCACTGCAAAGCCGGCCGCAACGATCAACCCCGAAGACGTTGTCCGATGTAGGGTTCGAATCGCTCTAGCACTATCGGCAATACAGCGCGTCGATCGAAATCACCTGTTAGCCTCTCCTCTGAGCGCGGCCGCAGCTCCCTTCAGGCAAGATGCGCGAGCAGACGGATATCTATCTGACCGAAAGCAAACAGTAGCCAGGCGTGCCCCACTGAAAGCACAAGCAAGCGCAAATGTTCCTGGACTGATGCTCGGCTGGCGGCAACTTGCTCGCCAGCCGAGTTGAGTTCAGGCGGTGGTCGGGGGAGACTGGCCAGCCAAACGCTGGTGATTCCAACCTGTGCCGATGTGCCAATCAGCAACCTTCGTCGGTCTTTTTCACCTGGCCTGGCGCGGCGGTGTTGGCTGTCGTGTCCTGCTGACCTGGCGCCGCCTGCTGAGCGCTGCCAGTCTGCTGGCCGGGCGCGCAGTCCCTGGCCGAGTTCGGATTTGTGGTGCCGCTGGTGGTGGTCGTGTCGGTGCCCTGATCGCCGGACATGTTGGTCCCGCTGCCCGTCGTGCCGGTGCCCTGATCCGTCGTGCTGGGCATGGTTGTCGTGGTCGAGGTTCCGCTCGTCGAGGTTCCGCTCGAAGTTCCGCTCGTCGTCTGGGCAAAGGAAAGCCCGGCCGACACCGCCAGCACGGCCGAAGCCAAAAGGATGCGTTTCATCTTCTTTCGCCTGTCTGAATGCGCGGGACGCGCCTGGCAATCCAACAGGTAGACAGAAGGAGTATTCCCCGATGAAGTTCAACTTTTGTAACTCTGGTCGTAGGTCAGCGTTAGGATGGCGCGTATATTAGAAGCCTCTTGAAGAAGACGCTGCCCGCACCAGAATCCATGGCATGGCTCGGGGAATAGGCATTGGTGACCAGGTGGCGATTACTGCCACGGTTCGAAGGCGGACAACAGAGGACCGCGTAAGCGTCTCGATCCCAGGTTACGACTTCCCGCATTCCATCATCGACCACACTAAGGTGAACCGAGGCCAGCAAATCGAGCTAAAAGGCGAGGTCACGCGCATCGACGAGGACACTGTGACGATCGACCTCGGGCCGCTGGTCACGGTCGACCGTGGCAAGGTCCGGTTGGTGGAGAGGTATCGGCCGCCAAAACGACGAAAGGCACTTGTCGTTGCCCGGATTAGAACCGACAACATCGCGACAGGCTATGAGGGCAGGCCGCATGACGGGCCGGTAGAGGACGAGTCGAAGCACTTGGTCTACTGCCCAGTCTGCGGCCAAACGTTCGACGCGCGCGATCTTGGACAGGTCTTCCACCACGCTGAGCCGCAGCACCAGCCGCTTCCGGTCGAGCAATAGTCCAGCTAGTTGAGCTCCGGCGGCAGACCGACGTTTGAGACCCTTCAGCGCGCCACCGACGTACGTTGGATGAGAAAAGGGTGCTGCGTGCACCGCGCCTTCCCCGCGCGCCGATGCTCCACCTGGAGCGCAAAAAAGTCCCGCCGCACTGCCAGAACGGCGGGACCGATCAAACGCTTTGCACCAGGCGGGGGGATGCGGGGGGTGGGCTTGCCAAGTGAGCGCGGACCGTAACCAACCCTAAGCGCCACAGCGGCAACGCGTCCACCAACCGCCGGTTGGAGCGACAGGACGATTGAGCCGCCGGCAGGTCAGGTCATCCCGGGTCGCTATCGCTCGCAACCAGACGGTAGCGGAAATTGTTGCGGATGTGGTCGTTGAAATAGCGGCCCTTGGCGAACGCGGCCCGGAACGCGGCAAAGGTTTCCGGCGGTACCCCCTCAAACTCGTACCGTTTACCGCTGGCGACAAACCACACCGAGAGGGTCCTTCTATCCAGATCATATTCCATCTTGCGGATCGAAGTAGATGGCATGAGCACCACAGGCCGAGGCCCGCGCCCTTGCGGGGAGCGCGGGCCGATCGGGATACCGATCTGCAGCAATACCTGGAGGGGAGGATTCGCTGCGTGCACCGAACTTTCGCGGCGGTCCCGTGTTCCCAATCGAGATACACAAAAGTTAGCTGCACCTTTCGGCATCACGCGGACGTTGGATTTCTGAGAAAGCGCGAGCGTCAATACTAACTTCTGGTGATGGAATTTTCCCGTGAGATAGGCACGCTCCACCGCGAAAGGAGTGCCCCGCCCTGACCGTCCTCGCCTACAACCTTGCCAATGACATCAAGGGGTCATGGAAAGTCGTCTTTGTGCCTGACGAACTGCATCTGTATGTCCAATTCAGTCCGCCAGGCGCCGACACAAACCCGGTTGATTGGATAAGTGTTGATGATTTCCTTGCATGGCGGCCGAAAGGCGCACTCCACAAGCGAGCGCGCGACAGCTTGGTTTCGCTCATTTGCAAATGAGACAAGGGAAAACCCGCGCCGAGATCGAGTGCGAGCGCCCCGGGTGGGCCTATTCGACGTTCCGAAGGCGCAGCGACGATGCCGCCAATGCGATAGCTAAAGCTCTTATGGGTGACGGTGCGCGGGCTTGGCTTTGAAGCGTCAGCGGAGCGACATTTGCACCTTTCGCTCGGTGATCGCATTTTCGATGTCGCTGACGTTAAGCTTTCTCACGAACTCCGCGTACGACCAGGCTGGCGTTCGTCAATCGACCTCCTGCAAGCCGAGACCGGAACCAGGATCGACCTTGCCGCGATGCCGCCCGACGGCGTTGCCCGATGTAGGGCAGCGTGGTCGCGGCTCGTCGGGCACAGGACATGTGTTGTTCATGGCGACCCTAACAATGCGGCTGGTCTCGAAGAAGCCGCTCATGACATTGCCGCTCAGGCGTCAGCCGCTTGGGAAGCCGCTGTTTGTTGGAAAACGATTACGCAATCAAGCGGCTCGCCGAAGTTAGAGCCCTTTGATCGATGGCTAATGGCGGAATAGCCCAATAATTGTTTATCGCGCTCGGCAACGGGGAGTTTGACCGGCTGGGCTGGGTCTCGAAGAAGGTTCTCCAGTTCGGACAGTGCAAGATGCGGCGCTCCGTTCGAACGTTGCATGCTCCACAATCAGTTCATGAAGCTGAGCGGCATCGCCTGGCGATGCAACTCGGATCGCAATGATCACGTGTCTGAACCTTTCGCCAACTCGAAGCCTTCATCGAGCCAACCCGTAACGCCGCCAGCCATGATCTTCACCGGGCGACCGAGCTCCGCAAGGCGAAGCGCCCCACGGGCGGCACCGTTGCAGTGAGGGCCGGCGCAGTAGGTGACGAATACGGTTTGGTCGGACCAGCACTCGAGCTTTGAGCGGACAATCTTGCCATGGGGCAAGTTGATGGCCCCGGGGACATGACCTTGGGCGAACATCGAAGGGCTGCGGACATCGAGGAGGACGAAATCGGGTTCGCGCGACAGCGCATGATGAACATCCCAACAGTCCGTTTCGAAGGTAAATTCGGCTGAGAAGTGTTCGCGTGCGATTTCGCTCGGAGCAGCGGGAACGGTTGTGACGGCGGAGGACAAGGTGATCTCCTTTTTGTTCTTGTTCGCTCTCCATGTGGCTGACTAGGATATCACCTTGCAATTGGCGTGAATGACATACTACGGGTATATCATGCCAAACACGAACGGCCCCCTCGTTGTCGCGCTTCTCTACGATGGTCTTTGCACCTTTGAGTTCGGCATAGTCGCCGAAGTCTTCGGTTTGGCGCGACCTGAAATGGGTGAAAGCTGGTACCGGTTCGCAAGCTGCGCCATCGAGGAAGGCCCCCTTCGTGCGAATGGTGGCTTGTTGCTGATGCCGGATCATGGCATCGGATTAATCGATGAGGGCGATATTATCGTCGTTCCAGGATGGAAAGAGGTCGACGAACCTGTACCTCAAACTCTCGTCCAGCGGTTGCGTCATGCCCATGACAGAGGGGCAAGATTGGCGTCGATCTGCTCGGGTGCATTCGTGCTGGCCGCTACGGGCCTTCTCGATGGCGGAACGGCGACCACGCACTGGCGCTACGCTGATGCACTGCGCAGCCAGTATCCAAAGTTGGTCGTGGACCATGCCTCGCTCTACCGCTCGCATGGCCGCGTGTTTACGTCCGCCGGGAGTGCCGCCGGCATTGACCTTCTGATCGAGATCGTTCGCCAGGACTTTGGAGCTGATGCGGCGAACTCCGTGGCTCGAAGGCTTGTAATGCCGGCGCACCGTACCGGTGGGCAGGCCCAATTCCTTGAACGACCTGTTCCGACACGGCGTGGGTCAGAAGTTGCGCCACTGCTGGACAAGATGAGGGCTGAACTCGGCGGCGCTTGGACGCTGGAGCGAATGGCATCGGAATGCCACATGAGCTTGCGGACCTTTATACGACGCTTCACCCAAGCGACGGGATCGCCTCCAGGCGAATGGCTGGTATCCGAGCGCCTTGAGGAGGCGAAGCAGCTCCTGATTGGTCGCCACCACAGCATCGAAGAGATCGCCGCGGCCGTGGGCATGAGTTCAGCGGATACGCTGCGACATCACTTCCGCAAACGCACGGGTATCAGCCCAAAGGAATATCAAACGCAGTTCGGCCGTCCGACGCCAGTTCGATCATGATTTTGACGAATGCTCGGTCATCTATCTGTGTCCATCGACGTCCGGAAAGGGATCGCAGAACGAACCCGCTCGCACGGGAGGGCACGCGTTTCGCGGCTGGCGCATAGGCGATAAGATGACCAAAAAGGTGGGAAGCGCAGCGAACCCCTCTATATCGACTGCCATGGATGCATCGAGCGACCACCCGCAGAACGACGAGCTTCTCTCGGACATCCAGCGCCTGTCCTTCGACTATTTTCTCAAAGAGGCCAACCCGGCGAATGGCCTGATCGCCGACCGCAACACGCCGGGGTCACCGGCCAGCATCGCCGCCGTCGGGCTCGCCCTGTCGGCCTATCCCGTCGGTGTCGAGCGCGGTTTCATGACGCGCGCCGCCGCCGCTGAACGGACGCTCGCCACGCTTCGCTTCTTCTGGAACGCGCCGCAAGGGCCCGAAGCCGACGCAACGGGCCACAAGGGCTTTTATTACCATTTCCTCGACATGGAGACCGGCCGCCGCGTCTGGAAGTGTGAGCTGTCCACGGTCGATACGGCGCTTCTGCTTGCCGGTGCGCTGGCCGGCGGCGCCTATTTTGGCGAGGACGATGAATCCGAACTGGAAATCCGGCGGCTTGCCGATGCGCTCTACCGGCGCGCCGACTGGCGATGGGCGCAGAACGGCGGCGCCACCCTCACCCATGGCTGGCGGCCTGGAAAAGGCTTCCTGCGCTATCGCTGGCAAGGCTACGACGAAGCGGTGATCCTTTATGTGTTGGGCCTCGGCTCGCCAACCCATCCGCTGCCGCCCGAGAGCTATGCGGCCTGGCTATCCACCTACAAGTGGAAAAAGATCTATGGCCGGGAATTGGTTTACGCCGGTCCACTTTTCGTCCACCAGCTCTCGCATATCTGGATCGATTTTCGCGGCATCCGCGATGCTTCCATGCGCAACCACGACTGCGACTATTTCGAGAACAGCCGCGAGGCAACCTACCTGCAACGCGACTACGCCATTCGCAATCCGAAGGGCTTCAGCGGTTATGGCGAGAATTGCTGGGGCATCACCGCCAGCGACGGCCCAAGCCCGACAAAACGCCAAATGACGGTCGGTGGCCGCCGCTTCTTCGGCTATCTGGCGCGCGGTGCGCCATTCGGCCCTGATGATGGGACGTTGTCGCCGTGGGCAGCGATTACCTCATTGCCCTTTGCACCAGAGATCGTTCTGCCAGCACTGCGCTATTTCCATGAGATCGACCTGCAAGAGGGCAACCCTTACGGCTTCACCGCAAGCTTCAATCCGACAATAGCAGCCGCCGACGGCCGGCCATGCGGTTGGGTATCGCCGGACCATGTCGGCATCAATCAGGGGCCGATCACTCTGATGATAGAGAACTACCGCTCGGGCTTCCTGTGGCGCCTGATGCGCCGCGTGCCGGCCATCATCGCGGGACTGCACCGAGCCGATTTTTCGGGCGGTTGGCTATAACAAGTCGAGATGACAAAGCTCCCCGACTGATACCGGGACTTTTGACTGCTAGCGCATGCCGCATTTGCTGCAAATGTCGCCCTAGCGGCCCATTGCTACTCAGCAGCATAGGGGCCGAGGAACGAACCCGCTGCGCGGGAGGGGCGCGCGCGGTTGAGGTAGAGATCAAGAACCGGTCGTCGCGCTCGCGTTGAGCGTCGTTCGGCTTGAGCAGAGCATGGCGGGCTTCTTCAACAAGGAGCCTGACCATGCCCACCTTGGCGTCGCGCGAAGGCCAGGCTTGTGGCGCGCTTGACGACGTTCTGCTGAATGGCCTCAGTCAGGACCGTCTGCGCCGGCTCTTCAGTCATGCCGCAGGCCGGAGCCGCGGCTTGCAAAACTTGCCGCTTAACTGGTCGCTTGGCCTGCAACCTGGTGCCGCTCTCTTCGAACCTGACCAATGGCTGAGCGCGCTGGACGCACCGAGCCGGCTTCGAACCGACGGCATCGATCCGAGACCGATCCTGATCCCGTCCTCGACATGCTGGCCAACGGCTTGGCCATGGCCGAGCAGGCCTGCAGCGAGGCCGAACGCCGCCACGAAGCGACCAGCGCCGATCTTGCTGCGGCATGCGAGGCGATCGATGCCTGAATTCGGTCCGGATGCAATGTGGCCATGTGCCGGTCCATGCCTTCCTCCGGAAGCCTGAACGCCGACAGACGTGCCCGCTGTTTCCTCAGTCTTCCAGCGGCAAACAAGATCGTCTTCCGCGCTGCTATCTTGCTCTTGGTGCCCCGCTGTCAATTGGTCTGAAGTGTTAGAACATCCCGGAGTCGGAGCGCGGCTCATTCGCTCATCGCATGAAGCGCTTCGTGCCTGACGATTTCGATGCTGCGCAGGTTGAGCAGGCGGATGACGCCCTTGTCCTTCAACCGGGTGAAGACCCGTGAGACAGTCTCGATTGTGAGGCCGAGATAATCGCCGATGTCCATACGCGACATTGGCAGTTCGACCTGCTGCAATCCGCCCTGCCGTTCCGCCATGTCGACCAGGAATGCCGCGACGCGTTCGATGGCGCTCTGGCAACCGAGGACCAGCAGATGTTCCTGCGCTCTGGTCAACCCCTTGAGCGCCAGGGGCAGCAACTGATGGGAGTTGTCCGCTCCAGCAGCGAGGCGGAAGACGCGGACACCGGTGGCATTGATCGCCTCGGCGAAGAAATGATGCGTGGTGCCGGCTTCGAAGCCGAATGTCTCTCCGGCGAGGTGAAAGGCACTTATCTGCCGGCGGCCGTCAGCAAGCAGGCGGTAGACGCGGACGCCGCCGAACTCCAACTGGTAGAAGGCTCCGGCCTTCTCGCCCTGGGCGTAGATTTCCGCGCCGGCGGGATAGAAGCTGAGTGGTTGCAGCGGTGCGGGCTCGAAAGCCTCCGGCAGGTTGGGCTGGGAGGACCGCGACGGCAGTGCAACTCTGGAGTTGGTGTAGGCGTGCATGGCTGTTTTCCCGGTTGATCCGTGGAACAGCAATCGCGCTAATCGGCCCGTGGCGAAATTCGGTTATGTCCGTACGGGAAACTACTAGAACCGCTCCCTACGCGCCGGTCCAGCCACCGCTTTCAGCCGTCGCGGCAGTGGAGACAGCTACTCACTTGCCTCGCGGCCCGACACCTGCTCGATCAAGACCCGGAAGAACACGTGGGGCGCGCTGTCCGACACCGGAGGCATGACCGGCTTGAGGGCGCCCGGCTCCCACCAGTTGGCGTGCTTGCTCAACACTGACCATGCATAGTCGCGCTGAACCTTGCAGCCGATCTGGTCAGGCAGTTCTTCATAGCGGCCGTCTACAACCACGCTTCTCCATCCCCGTCCTTGGCCGCGTTCGTCGACCTGGAGGGACACCAGCGGATTGGCCCGCATCCAGTCGATCTTCTTGCCCAACATAGAAAATGCATAAAGGTGATTGTCCGCGTGGGCATAATGCAGCGGGACGACATAGGGCTGGCCGTCCTTCGCGCATGCTAAGCGGCCAACACGATTGGCCGTTAGCAATTTCGTACATTCCAAGACGGAAAGCGTACGGATCAGCATCGGCGCGATCTCCTGTTTTCGTGACTGCACGGTGCGCCGTGCTTCATCGACTCTGATATCCGGCATCGCGGATCTCTTTTGAATCTCGATCCTAGCCCTGCGGCCAGGGAGGTCATTGATCACGATCAAGGAGTCGGTTTTCCGACGACGAGCCAACGACCATGTCCAGCCCACCTCGTTGTTCGCAGGGCGCCACGCCGTCAGTATCGATGGCGGGAGTGGGCGATTTCTGAAAAATGATCCAGATCAAGGCGGGGCCTGCCGCTCCCACGCATCATAGGGGATGATGTGGAAGCCAATCTCAAGCGCTCCGCTCGGTCGTGAGCTCGAACTGGCCGTCCTCGACGAGGACGGCGAACATACCCTTGTTTTCCCTTGCATAAAGGAGCGGGAAGGCTGGAGGAACGCCGCCACCCGCACACGCGTTGACATCCACCCGACCCACTGGCGCGATTGGATGCCGGATAGGATCCCGGCAAATAACCACAAGTCTCTTAGTGACTCGCCTTAACGTTTGGATTCCACGACCAATGCCATGCGCACGAGATGCGACAGGCTGCTCGCGGCCATTTTGCTCATGACATTGGCGCGATGGATCTCGACCGTGCGCGGGCTGATGCCAAGATCGTAAGCAATCGTCTTGTTTGGCAGGCCGGACACAAGACCGTCCAGCACCTGTCGTTCTCGCTCGGACAGGCCCGCCAGACGACCGCGGATTTCCACGCTTTGCGGGTGTCTCGCATCCGCCTGGTTGCGATTGTCCAACGCGGAGCGGATCGCATCGATCAGCACCTCGTCGTCAAATGGCTTTTCGATGAAATCGGCGGCACCTTCCTTCATCGCCTGAACAGCGAGCGCCACGTCGGCGTGACCCGTCATGACAATGACCGGAATTGTATGCCCACGCGTCCGGAGCTGCCGCAGGAACTCGATGCCGTCAATGCCGGGCATGCGCACATCGGTCACGATGCAGCCGTCAAGACTGCTCGTGGCCGTAGCCAGAAAAGCTGTCGCCGATTCGTACAAGCGCACGGCGAAATTAGCCGTCGCCAACAGAAAACCAAGCGATTTGCGAACGTCGACGTCGTCGTCGACCACATGCACAAGATTGCTACCGGCCACTGGCGACCTCTTCCTTTTCCACGATGCGCAAAGTGAACCGGAAGGCGGTTCCTCCGGCCGGCATTGCCTCAGCCCAGATGTGACCGCCGTGCGACTCGACGATCGTGCGGCAAATAGAGAGGCCAACCCCCATGCCCTGCTTTTTGGTGGTGACAAATGGCTGGAAAAGCTGGGCGGAGACTTCAGGCGTGAGACCTTTGCCTGTGTCAATCACGCTTACCTCAGCCATGCCGTCATCACGGGCTACGGTTATGATTTGCAGCTCACGGCGTGGCACGCCTTGCATGGCTTCAACCGCATTGCGCATCAGGTTCAGCAGAACCTGCTGAATCTGGATGCGATCGGTCAAGACCAGTTCGGCGGCGGGATCAAGCTTGTAGCTGACGCGGACATCTATTTCTTTTGCGCCGACTAGAGCCAGCGACGAGGCTTCTTCGATCAGTGTCGGCAGGCGCTCGACCTGGCGCTCGCTCTCGCCTCTTGCGACGAAATCGCGAAGGTGGCGAATGACGTCTCCGGCCCTCAGGGCCTGTTCCGCTGCTTTTTCGACGGCCTCCCTCAGCATCGGCGCGTTGTCTTCCGTGCTTTTTTCGAGAAGCCGCCGGCTGCCTTTGAGGTAGTTCGTAATGGCGGTGAGCGGCTGGTTGATCTCGTGGGCAAGCGTCGAGGCCATTTCGCCGAGCGCAGTAAACCGCGCCATGTGGAGAAGCTCCAGCTGCTGCTCCTGTATTCTCGCCTCCGCCAGGTGGCGTTCGGTCAAGTCGCGGCAGAAGCCGGTAAAGAAGCGCCCGGTTCCCGGATGCATCTCGCCGACAGAGAGTTCCATCGGAAACGTCGAGCCGTCCTTGCGCATTCCAGTGACGGTGCGACCGAGCCCGATGATCCGGCGCTCCCCTGTTGCCAGATAGCGGTGAAGATAGGCATCATGCTCTTCGCGGTAGGGCGACGGCATCAGCAGATTGACATTCTGACCGATGACTTCGTTGGACTGGTAGCCAAACAGCATTTCGGCAGCCGTGCTAAAGGATTGAATACGGCCTTGTTCGTCGATGACCACCATTGCATCGGGCACTGTCGCTAGGATCGAACGCAAATGATCTTCGCGCAATCGAAGTGCGGCGTTTGCATAGGAGAGTTCGCTGACGTCGGTGCCTTCGACGAAGATCGCAGTGATGCGACCATCGTCAGCCTTGATGGGCTGATATACGAAATCGAGGATGCGTTCATCGACCGGCTCGCCGTCCTTGTTGCGAAGGGCGACCTTCACGCCTTGACCTCGGTAGGGCTTGCCCGTTTCGTATACTTGGTCCAGCAGTTCGTAGAATCCTTGGCCTTCGAGCTCGGGCAAGGCCTCGCGTACCGACCTTCCTATCACTTGCCTCTGGCCAATCAGACGTTGATAGGCGGCATTGGTCAGCTCGAATACATGACCCGGCTCACGCATCAAGGTCATGAAACCAGGGGCCTGCTCGAACATCTGGGAGAGCCGGTCGTGTTCGGCCGCGACCCGCCCTTCGGCGCGAACGCCGGTCGACAGGTCACGTGTTTGTTTGTCGTCCAAATCAAGTCCTTTGATCAGGGAACCCGCAACGCAGTCTAACTATCATTCATCGCTCTTTCTGCACACGCAAAAACCGGCATAGTCAGAGGTTCGGGATCCGGTGAGTAGCGTCATTTGACACGCATCAAGGCGTCGAGTGCCGGCGGAAGCACTCATCATAGCATCCAAACGCTCCAGCGAAAGGCGACCACAAATGTGCTACAAGTCAATTATTTAAACCTTGCCGTAGATGCACCTCCTGCAGCCATGGTGAAGTTGGGGATCGAGCTTGCGGAACGGTTCGGGGCTCACCTTATCGGCCTGGCGGCTGCAGACGTCCCGCAGCTCTTCGCGGCCGGCGACGGCATGGTTGGTCCATGAAGGTGAAATCATGCAGTTTCAGCGAACGGAAATTGAAAAGCGGCTCGCCGAACTGGGTGCCGAATTCGACACTCGGCACCGGCCGGTCCTGGTCACCGCAAGCAATGTCGAACATGTCATGGCAAAAACGTGCTGGCTGCCTGGAAAGACACCCGGGAAGCGCGGCGAGCGATAGCCGATGCATTCCCTTTTCTGGCCAAGGCCAATGAAGTCGTGTCGCTACCATCGGTACTAAACGCAACGAAAGCATCTGTGACAGCCTCGCGGACGTCCCCGTCTTTCTTGAGCACCACGGCATCACGGTGCGGACCGAATTCATCTCCGGCGATGGTGATGGCGAACAGCTGGTGGCGTTCGCACGCATGATTCATGCAGACCTGAGGGTTTCCGGCGCATGCGGTCATAGCCGCCTGCGGGAATAGGCGTTCGGCGGCGTCACGCGTACGCTGATCGAAGAGAGCAGCATCAACCGCTTCATTTTGCATTAGCCGCCCGTCGCATCAGGACCTTCACGCCCGTCGCTTGAGGCACGCACGATAGATATCGCCACGAGGGAGACGCCTGTTGACCGAGATCAATGCAGCGGTCGCCGACATCGCAATGATCTGCCAGAAAACGGGAGCGAAACGACATGAGTTTTCTCGACTACCTGATTTCAGTTGACGCCAGGACCGCCTTGATGAGCCGCATGATGCAGAAGCTCGGCGTCGACAAATATTTGAAGGTCGTTCCGGACCATGTTGCCGTCACCAATCGAGCGGTCGACCGGTGTCGCTCCTGCGGGCACCAGGATGAATGCTCGACTTGGCTTGATGAACACCAGCAAGCTGACGATCCGCCAGACTATTGCCGCAACCGCGACCTGATCGCACGGCTGCAGCACGCAGCCGGCCAACGATAGAGCGGTCGTGCAGGCATACCGCAGATCGCGTCACCAAGGCCGCGTGCTGCAGCTCCTCGATTTCCTGGGCGGTCATTGCTCGGCCAATGTTTCGCATCTGCTGACTGATGGCGTTCCGGCGCACACCGCCCGCGAATGCCTGCAACTCCGCTCTCATTAAATAGCCGACCGGCCCTCTAGCCGAGCTGCCCGCCAATAAGAGATATTGACAATCTTTCTTTAAGGTGCGATTCCGACCCATACCGACGAAGACCTCCTTTGAAGCAAATGCATCAATCGTCATCGTGGACGCGACTTCACTCGGTGCGTTGCGGAGCTGTTTGAGTGTGGGAATTATTTGAGGTCTTTGGGTCTTCGAAAACTAAGAGCATGCACATGATTGCGAATGGTCGGAGCAAGAGAACGATCGTCATCGGTGGTGCCCCGTTGCCAGACGTGCTTGACGAGGCCATGATCCGTCTTGTGGTTGACGGCTTTTATGATGAGATTCGCCGCGACGACCTTCTCGGCCCCATCTTTCATAACGCTATCCATCCTGAGGCTTGGCCGCGCCATCTGGCTAAGATGTGCGACTTCTGGTCCGCTACGCTGCTCCGGTCGTCCCGTTATGAAGGCCGTCCATTACCGCCACACCTGGCGATCTCCGGCCTTGGAGTCGCGCATTTCCGGCGTTGGCTAAAGCTGTTTCGCGCAACGGTGCGCCGTGTTTGCCCACCCGAGGTTGCGGCGCTGTTCATGGACCGCGCACTGCGCATAGCTCACAGCTTCCGTCTCGCGGTCGCCTTCAGCCGTGGCGAGACTACGATGGGCATAGAACCGATCGTCGAGAAGGACCTGTGATGCGGGGTTGGATTGTAAGTGGCTCCTGTACGAGAATTGCAAAGAGGAACCATTAGTGCGGTTGACCAATTTCTCGGACTACGCCTTGAGGATGCTAATGTACGCGGCCTCTGCCGGTGATCGCCTGATCACGATCGAGGAGGTGGCAAGCACGTTCAAGGTATCCAAAACGCACCTCAACAAGGTCGCCAACACCCTGACGCGCGGCGGTTACTTGAAAGCGGTCCGCGGTCGCTCCGGTGGGCTAGCCCTCGGGCGGAGCCCCGAGATGATCCGGATCGGCGACGTGGTACGGCTGACGGAGCCAGATTTCGCGCTTGTGGAGTGCTTCGGGACCGGAAATCAGTGCGTGCTCACCGGCCGCTGCAAACTTTCAGGAATGTTCGGCGACGCGATGGCCTCCTTCCAGAACACCCTTGATCGTTACACGCTGGCCGACGTCGCATTGATGCCCCAGGACTTTGTCGGCGGGCTGCCTGCATCCGAAGCTTCGGCGTACGATAAGCATGGGTAAGGCCTCGATCGACAATTCAACCGCAACGCCGCGCGGTTCGCGTCTGCCGGCCCGTGGAGACAAGCATGACTGACCCAGACAAAAATGACACACCGGTGGCCAACCAATTCGAGTCGGGCGTCGACCTGAACAACACGCTGCTCCCTATGCTGATCGGCGGGCTTGTTCTGATTGTCATCGGTGCAATTATGGTCATGACGTTTGTCTAGCTTTTCCTAGCCAAACGGCAATGCTCATCAAAGTTGCGAAAGCGCAAAGAAGGCGGCCTGAGAGGAATCTATTAAGACGCTTCGCAATGGCGGAGACTTCATCGTGAAGGAACTCAGTTGGTTCAATTCCGACATGGTCGTCGACGAGATCATGAGAAAATGGCCGGCAACGGTGGCTGTCGTGCTGAAATACAGGATGCTTTGCGTCGGTTGTCCAATCGGTACCTTCCATACGGTCGCTGAGGCGTGCCGAGAGCATCAGATCAATGAGACCGCCTTCCTGGTGGATTTGGAATCGGCTGTTCGAGCGCGCAGGTGATAAATCAGCGCTTGGTTCGACTCCCTGAGAGGACCACAAGCCGGTGCGCGTCCTTGACAGTGACTTTCTGGCGTCCGCTGGCAATTATCCCATTCTCTTCCCATTTGCTGAGCAGCCGGCTGACCGTGTGCAGTGTCGTCCCCGTCATTTCGGCAATGTCCTGCCTCGAGATCGGAAAGTCGATTTCGATGCCGCTGTCGGTCTTCCGACCAGTCTGATTTGCCAGTCGCAGCAGCGCGTGAGCAACGCGCTGCTCCACCTGTTCAGTGGACATCTCCACAACCCGCGTCTGGGTTTCTTGCAGCCTGTTTCCGACCGTCCGGTAGGTGGTCGCCCCAAACACAGGAAACCGCTTCGCCAGTTCCGGCCATAGCGCGTTGGGCCAGGCCAACACCACGCAGTCCACCGCCGCGACTGCGCTGGCGGGGTAAGTCGTCCGGCCAAGGGCTGCGGCGACGCCAAAGATCTCGCCTTCGCTGATGTATCTAGCGATGACCTGCTGTCCATCCGGCGTGGTGCGGACGACGCGTATGTGCCCGGCGATCAGCACGAAGAAGGAATGGGCCTCGGTTTCCTGCGCGAAGATCGTCGTCTCCTTGGCATAGCGGGATGAGCGTGCGCTTTGGAGGATCTCGCTCTGCTCGTCGGGCGTCAGTCCTTGAAAGAGCGGCAGCCGCGATATCAGCGATCGGTCCAACGCAGCCAAGCGGATTCCTCACGATCCTGTAGTTTCGCATCAGTCATGCGGAAGACCTTTCTACTCCGAGTTTGCGCCAGCGCAAATTCTGCCGGGGGTTGTCAGGCTAAAAGGCATGGAACGGCCAAATGCCGTGACGACGAAACAAAAGGACGAACCGATGAAACTCACCATTCTCGCCGCCGCAATCTCCATCCTCGCGCTGGCCGGCAGCGCAAGCGCGGAAGAGCATGTGGTGCAAATGCTCAACAAGGGCGAAAAGGGCGCCATGGTTTTCCAGCCGGCCTTCGTCAAGGCAGTACCCGGCGATACCGTCAAGTTCGTGCCGACCGACAAGAGCCATGACGCAGAGTCGATCAAGGGCATGCTTCCGGATGGCGCTGAGCCTTTCAAGGGAAAGCCCAGCGAGGAGATCACCGTCACACTCACCCAGGAAGGTGTGTATGGCGTCAAATGCGCGCCGCACTACGGCATGGGGATGGTCGCGCTGATCGTTGTCGGCAAGCCGGTCAATCTCGATACCGCCAAAGCGGTCAAGCATCTCGGGAAGGCAAAGACAGTGTTCGCCGACCTGTTCACCCAGATCCCGGCTAACTGACAGCATTCGATACAGCCATGCCTGCCACATACAGCGCGGGCGCGGGCCGGACGGACCGAGGGCGGCGGTTCATCCGGCCCTGTTCATTTGGAGACGCAAATCATGGGGATTCCACGCCTGCGGGCCTACACCGGGCCCGCATTTCTTTCCTACGGATTCAGGCCGTTCTTCTTCCTTGGGTCGCTGTATGCGGCGCTCTCCATTCTGCTTTGGCTGCCGATGTATGCCGGCGAACTCAATGCCCACAGTGCGTTCGTTCCCGTCGACTGGCACATTCACGAGATGCTGTTCGGCTATCTGTCGGCGATGGTTACCGGGTTCTTGCTGACCGCCATCCCGAACTGGACCGGCCGGCTGCCTGTGCAAGGCCTGCCGCTGCTGGCGCTGGTGGTCCTGTGGCTTGCCGGCCGTGTCGCTGTCTTTGTCTCGGCGGATATCGGCTGGGAAGCAGCCGCCGTGATCGATGGCTCATTTCTGCTTGCGGTTGCTGCCGCGGCGGCCCGCGAGATCGTCGCAGGACGGAACTGGCGCAACCTGAAAGTACTGCTGCCGCTTACCGTCCTGGCTGGCGCCAACGGCACGTTCCACATCGAGGCGCATCTTCAAGGCACATCCAACATCAGCCGCAGGCTCGGCATGGCCGCGGCGATCATGCTCATCTCATTGATAGGCGGGCGCATCATTCCGAGCTTCACCCGCAACTGGCTCGCTCGCGAAAATCCTGGCAGGCTGCCTGCTCCGTTCGACCGTTTTGACATGGCATCGATAGCCATCTCAGCCATCGCGCTGGGAGCATGGACGTTCACACCCGACAACAGCGCCTCAGGAATGCTCATGGCCGTCGCCGCGATCTGCCAGGCGTGGCGTCTGTCGGGCTGGGCTGGCGAGCGCACATTGCGGGATCCGCTCGTGCTCACCCTCCATCTTGCATATGCCTTTGTGCCTATCGGTCTTGCCTTCGTTTCGGCGTCGATCTTCTATCCTGCCATCGTGCCGGCTGCTGCAGGACTCCACGCGCTCGGAACTGGTGCGGTCGGCGCGATGACGCTTGCAGTGATGACCCGCGCGACGCTCGGGCACACCGGGCGAGAGCTCAAGGCTGGGAAAGGCGCCTCGTTCATCTTCGTGACCGTCCTCCTCGCAGGATCGTTGAGAATCCTGGCTGCCTTCGTCCCCTATGACATAGTGATCGACATGGCCGGCACCGCATGGGTGGCGGCATTTGCCGGCTTCATTCTGATCTATGGAACTGCGTTGATGAGGCCAAAGGTGCGGTGAGGCGGCGGGGAGACCAGGCGACCGTCGAAACGCGAATGAAAAAGCCGCTTCTGATTTGTCAGGCAATACCGAGGTAGCCGACGATACGGTTCGCCCACCCCCGATGGTCCCGGACCAGCCTGAAACCCAGATTGTCGGGAGGCGTGCCAACGGCACAGCCGCCGCTTTTTCCGTCGCTGACGAAGTTCGACATGTAGGCTCTGTGAAGCCCTTCAAGGACGTGGACGCCGCAATTGTCGACCGAACTCGCAACGCCGCTTCCATCCGCAGCCAATGTGGTGCGGACATAGCAAGTCGAAGTCCACTCCCAGACATTGCCGGAAAAGTCGGCGAGGCCCAGGGAATTGAAACCAAAAGAGCCACGGCTCTTGGGCAACGGGTCCGGTTTGCGATTGAGGTCCACCTCGGCCTTGTAGCTGGTGAGCCAGCGTCTGGCGGGGTTGTCGGCGTCGTTTTCGACACCCTCAAATTCCCCTGCGAACCGCTCCGCCGCGGCAAACGCCCATTCTTCGTCGGATGGCAGCCGCCATTGGTCCCCCGTCACTTGCGAATACCACCGGGCGTAGGCATTGGCATCGAGATAGCTCACTCCAGTTACGGGAGCGTTGCTTGGGATCGCGCGCGTCTCCTGTGCCGGCTGACAGCCTCCTGCCGAGACGCAGTCTGCATAGTCGGCCGCGCTGATCTGGTAGGCCATGATTTCGAGAGGTCTGTTGAGTTGCCGCTTGAGGCGGGGATTGGCTTGCGGGCGTCCCTCCATCAGGAACTCCCCTGGCGTCGGATAGGTGATCGAACCGGAAAGCAAGGTAACCGTCATAGCGATGGGGTGAGGTTGTCGATCCCCGAAGACCGTCTGTATCGAGAGCCCTGCCGGAACGGCAGCGGCGACCAGGGCGACCGGAAGAACCTTGAGGATCAATGGAGACATCGCTTTGTCCATGCCCGGACAGCATCGCTGTCCGGGCAAATTGGAGTGCCGTCAGTTGGTGGCGAGGGGTGTCGGCGCTTCGACCTGCGTCATGACCTTGACGATGTCGTCGTAACCGTCGCCGGCCGATTCGTAGGTCTTGAAGTTGCCCTTCTCGTCGCGCGGAATATAGAAGTCGTTCTCGCCGATGTAGAAGATCTTGTCGTACTTTACCGGTTCGCCCTTGTCGTTCCTGAGCCCATCGCGCGGCAGGATCATGATGGCGCCGCTCATGCCGGAGACGACATGCCATGGGATCATCGCGCCGCCAGGTGCGCAGTGATAGACGAACGTACCCGTTCGGGTTGCCTTGAAGCGCAAGGTCACCTGCTCGCCGGGATTGATCAGCGTCAGGGCGCCGCCGCCCAGCGCGCCGGTTGCGGCGTGGAAATCGATGTTGTGAGCGAGTGAGTTGGTGTCGGGATTGATGAGCGTCAGTTCGACATAGTCGTCCTGATGCACGACCATCAGAGGGCCAGGAATCGAGCCGTTATAGGTCATCGCATTGAGCGTCGTGCCGTCGGCATCGATGACGACGGGCTTTTCCTCGATGGTCATGGTGAACTCGACGATTTTCGGTCCACCCGTGGCGATCTGATCGTGCGGATGCACAAAGGGCGGTGCCACGAGCTCGATCTTTTCGCGGGCGAGCCCTCGAATGTCCGTCTTTGTCACCGTTGCCGAAAATGCCGGCAGTGCCGCCACGGTGGCAGCGCCAATCGCTGCTCCGAAAAGGGCGTCGCGTCGCGTGATCATGTCAGTCTCCTATCTCTCAACCGTTGCGGATGAGCAGAAGGTATCTGGCCTGACGCAGCGTTTCTTTGCGCTGGCGCAAATTGGTGGCGTTCAGTGTTAGGCAGCAACAACCCCGGAAACAGCAATCGTGCGCGGCATAGTCGCAGTGGGGAAGGGTGTGGGAGCGGTTGGCTGCACCGGCGCTGTTTGTCAGCCCTCGGCCCTGGATCAGCGCTCCAGTCTGTCTTCCCGATCGATAAGGATCCGCTCGGCAGCTCCGTCAAGATCTTCGTACTGGCCACTCCTCAACGCCCACAGGAAGCCCCCCAGGCCAAGCGCACCAAGGAACAGGGCGACAGGGATGAGGTAGGCAAGGGTGGTCATGAGGATTGGGCCAGTTTGCTGCTGTCGGACAGCCTGTCGCGCCGGACATCTTTCGCCGGCGAATCTGGCACAGAACCTCGCAGACGCAGCGCATTTCCGATCACAAGCAGGGAAGACGCGGACATCGCGATCGCGGCGATAAGAGGGGTGACGTGCCCCAGGATCGCGATCGGCACGGCGACAGCATTGTAGACGATGGCGATCGTGATGTTCTGGCGAATCAGGCTTCCCGCCTTGCGCGAGACGTCCAGCGCGAGGGGGATCGCCAGAAGGCTTTCGCGCAGGAACACAAAGTCGGCTGCGGTGCGACCGATGTCGGCGGCCGTGGCCGGCGCGAACGAAACATGCGCCGCGCTCAGCGCAGGCGTGTCGTTCAAGCCGTCGCCAACCATCAGAACCCGGTGTCCCTCTTTCGCCAGGGTTTCGATGCATTCGACCTTGCCGGACGGCAGCAGGCACGGAACGAAGTCGTCGATACCCAGCATTTTCGAGATTTCGCGGCAGGCGCCCGCGCTATCGCCCGACAGCATCTGAACCGACATCCCGGCCTCGTTCAATCGCTCGATCGCCGCCCTGGCATCGGCACGCAACGCATCCTCGAAATTGAAGGTCGCGACAACGATCCCGTCTTTCGTCAGGACCGTCCCGCCATAGCCATGTTTGCCTTCGCCGCCGGTGCGGGCCTTCCATCCAACCCATCCGCGTCTGCCCAGCCGCCAGATACTTCCGACGTCAGTTGCTTCGATACCGAACCCCGGATGCTCGGTGACGGCATCGAATTTGTGCTGCCCGCCGCCAGCGGCAAGACCGGCTATGGCCTTTGAAAAGGGATGACGCGAATGCGCGGCCATGTCGGCCGCAATCGTCAGCATGGCCGGATCGATCGAGGCCGCATTGACGAGACGGGGCTGGCCGAGCGTGAGCGTGCCGGTCTTGTCGAACACCGCTGCATCAATCGTTGCCAGGCGCTCCATCGCCGAACCATCCTTGACCATGATGCCGTTCTCGAACAGCTGCCGCGCGGCGACTACCTGGACGATCGGCACGGCGAGCCCGAGCGCGCACGGACATGTGATGATCAAAACGGCGATGGCGATGGTTATCGCCCGATGCCAGTCGCCGGTTGCCGCCATCCAGCCAAGGAATGTCACGAAGGCGGTGAGATGAACAACTGGAGCATAGAGTGCTGAAACGCGATCGGCGATGCGGCGGTAATGTGCGCGACCGCCCTCGGCGGCTTCCATCAGCCGAACCATTTCCGCCAGGAACGAATCCTTCGCGGCGGCTGTCGCCTCGATGGTCAGCGGGCCGGTAAGGTTGAGCACGCCGGCCTGGACGGCATCGTTTGGCGCCACGCTTCTGGGCGTGCTCTCGCCCGAAACCAGCGAGCAGTCGACGTCCGATGTCCCACGCGTGATCTTGCCGTCGACGGGGATCCTTTCGCCGGCCGCTATCAGCAACAGCATGCCCGGTTCGATCTCGCCAACCGGCAGATAGTCGCGTGCGCCATCGTCGCGCAGCACCATGGCGCCACGCGCGGCCAGTTGTGATAGGCCTTTGACGGCGGTGCGGGCGCGTTCGCGCATCACGTGATCCAGCGTGCGGCCGATCAACAGGAAGAACAGCAGAGACACCGACGCGTCGAAATAGGCGTGGTCGCCATGGGTGATCGTCTCATAGAGGCTCATGGCATAGGCCAGCGACACGCCGACCGCGATCGGCACGTCCATGTTCATGCGGCCGTGACGCAACGTATTCCAGGCCGACTTGAAGAAGATGCCGCCGGCGAAGGCGAGTGCGGGGATGGCGATCAGTGCCGAGACCCAGTGGAACAGGTCGCGGGTCGCGCCCTCGGCACCGGACCAGACCGAAACCGACAGCAGCATGATGTTGCCCGCCGCAAATCCGGCAACAGCGACGGCGCGGATAAGCTCCGAGAGCGTTTTGTCCTTTTCACCAATCTCGAGTTCGAACAAATGCGCCTGGTAACCCAGCCGCGCCAGCATGGCGACGAATGGTGGAGCCTCGTCCCCGCGCCACCGGACCGAGACCCGCTTCGTTGACAGGTTGACGCGAGCGGCCTCGACGTGATCGAGTTTTGCCACCGCCGTCTCGATTGTCTGGATGCAGGCTGCGCAATGAACCGTCGGAACTGAAAGATCGGTCTGGCTAAGGCCATCGCCAAGCGACCGGCTCGCCAGCTTGATCTCTTCGCTTGACGGCAGGACGGATGTAGCGTTGCCCAGATCCAGCGCCATTTCAGCACCAGGTGCACAACAGCTCATTGCAGCGCTCCATGGGAAATCATGATCCTGCGCACGTCGCGATAGGGTCTTGCTAGACCGGCATCGGCGTCGATTTCGACGATCCACACACCATCCCTTGGCATGTGTTGCGCCGCGAATTCCTGGCCCGAGGCGAGGGCGAGCTTGATGGACTCATCCTCTTTCTCGTAGGCGGGACGGCGAAACAGCACCTTCACGGAATGCAAACGAACCGGCTTGCCGGCGTCGGTGACGCCATAGCGGACTTCGCCCCATGCGATGGTCAATTTGCCGGTCCAGCCGAGGGCCGCCTGCGTTCGTCCTTCCTTGGATTTTCTATTGAACTGCTGGCTGGCCACGTAGGTGTTTTCGACGACAAGCCCGGTCCAGGTTGTGTTGGCGAGCGTCGCCATGGTCAGGTTGACCGTGATCACCACGCCGAAAAAGGCAAGGATGATAGCCAACATGTGCCTGCCGGTGAATTCGCGGGATTTTCGCGTGGTGGCGCTCATCTGGCGGTCTCCGGTGCGTTGAAGGTGGCGGTGTATTCGTTCGACTCGAAACTCGCGTTGTCCTCGACCCGGAGTGTGAAGGTCTGCGCTACGCCATGGATCTGATCAGCAGGCAGGCGCACGAAAACCTTCAACATCTTCAGCCGGTCGGGTTCGACCGGGATCGCAAAAGAGCGATCGGCGGGGAGATCGACACCGACGATGCTCATCTCTGCGCCTGGCAAGCCCCCAAGGGTGACGATGATCGTTCTTGGTTCGGGGATCATGTTCAGCAGCTTGACTGTGTAGCCATTGCGGATGGAGCCGTCGGAGAGCGTCACGAATTGCGGATTGCGGTCGTGCAAGACATTGATCTCGAGTCGGTCGCGCGTCAGCAGCGAATAGAGCAGGCCCAGGCCGATCAGCGACCACATAGCCATGTAGACACAGGTGCGCGGACGAAAGATCTTGCGAATGTGGAAATGAGCCACCTTGTCCGAAAACAGGCCGTCATCCGTCCTGACCAGCGAAGGATTGACCGAACTGGCGCCACCCGCGGTCGCCAGCATCATGTTGGCGTTGTAGTCGGAGAGCGTCGCGTACGAGATCAGCCCGCGTTCCTTGCCGAGCTTGTCCATGACACCGTCGCAGGCGTCGATGCAGAGCGCGCAAGTGATGCATTCGAGCTGCTGGCCATCGCGAATGTCGATCCCCATCGGACAGACAGCGACGCAGGCATTGCAGTCGACGCAATCGCCGACTGGCTGACCTGCGGCCTGGACTTTCTTGGCATGACGCGTGCGCGGTTCGCCGCGCCAGTCATTATAGGTGACGGTGAGCGAACTCTCGTCGAGCATGGCTGCCTGGATGCGCGGCCATGGGCACATGTAGGTGCAGACCTGCTCGCGCATCAGCCCGCCGAACGTATAAGTCGTTGCCGTCAGCACGGCGACGGTGAAGTAGGCGACGGGGGCCGCCGTGCCGGCGAAGAGTTCGCCCACCAGCGTCGGCGCATCGGCGAAATAGAAGATCCAGGCGCCGCCGGTCGCCGCGCTAATGACCAGCCAGATGGCGTGTTTCGACACCCGCAGCACAAGCTTGCGGCTGGTCCAGGGACCGGCGTCGAGCTTGATGCGGGCATTGCGGTCGCCCTCGATGGCTCGCTCGACGACCAGGAACAGGTCGACCCATACGGTCTGCGGGCACGTATAGCCGCACCAGGCACGACCGACGGTCGACGTGATCAGGAAGAGACCGACGCCGGCCATGACCAGAAGGCCGGCGACGTAGTAGAATTCCTGCGGCCATATCTCGATGAAGAAGAAGTAGAAACGCCGGTCGGCGACATCGAGCAGCACGGCCTGATCAGGGGCAAACGGGCCACGGTCCCACCGCAGCCAAGGTGTCAGATAGTAGATACCAAGCGTGACCGCCATTACCAGCCATTTGAATTGGCGAAAATTCCCGGAGGCCCGCTTCGGGAAGATCTTCTTGCGCGCGGCATACATCGGCTGTCGCACTTTGGCGGAGTTGACCGCCTCGGCTTCGAGCCGTTCGACCTGCGTATTGTCCAGCACTGGTCTCTCCCGTCGCGCAGCTTTGATTTCGCCGGGCAAATGTCCTGACTGGATGCAGGCAGGTCAGCGAAATACAGCGTCGAGCGGATTTTGCTGCCGACTGGATTGCGCCGCGTTGATGCAGGTCAATCGCCTGGCCCACGGAAAACAAATCGAGGCCCGGCAGAGCCGGACCTCGTCGCTTCGGCGGTGAGGGCCGGAGAATAGGCCCCTGTTCCTATTCTCCACCGCCTAGCGAATGCACGTAGACCGCCAGCTCCTTGACCCTGGTTTCGCCCAAGCGCGCACCCCAGGCTGGCATCACGCCCTGTTTCGGCGCGGTGACCTGGGCGGCGATGGCCGCTTCGCCCGATCCGTAGAGCCAGATGGCATCGGTCAGATCAGGAGCGCCGAGCTCCTTGTTACCCTTTGCATTGTCGCCGTGACAGGCCACGCAGTTTTCGACAAAAACCTTGGCACCGGGCGCCACCAAAGATTGGTCGCTGACGGTTTGGGACAGGCTGGCAATATAGGCGCTGACCTGTTTGATCTGATCGGCAGTGATGATGTCGCCAAAGGCCGGCATTTCCGACAGGCGCGTATCCGGATCGGATGCGAAGCGGATACCATGCGTGACCGTCTGCTGGATCTGGTCCGCCTTTCCGCCCCACAGCCAGTCATCGTCATTGAGGTTCGGGAAGCCCTTGGTGCCCTGGGCGCCGGAACCATGGCACTGCACGCACTTGACCTTGAACGCGGCGCCGCCGGCAGCGACCGCGAATTCGCGCAAACCATCGTCCGCCGCGATCTCCGAAACACTCTTCGATTCTATCGCCGCGACATATTTGCCCTTCGCCGCTTCAGCCGCCGATAGCTCGTTCTTGACTTCGTTGCGGCTCGAATAGCCGAGCACGCCCGTTGTTGCCGAATGCAGCAAAGGCCATGCCGGATAGGCGATGGTGTATCCGATTGCCCAGACAATGGTGGCGTAGAAGGTTACGACCCACCAGCGCGGAAGCGGGTTGTTCAGCTCCTGAATGCCATCCCATTCGTGGCCGGTGGTCGAAACGCCAGAGATTTCATCGATGTGCTCGTCGCTCATGATCACTCGTCCTCAAGGGGAATCCGGGCAGCTTCGTCGGCCAGCTTGCGGCTGCCGGGGCGCAGGGCGAAGGCAATTGCGCCGACAAAGAAAAGCGCCATGGCGACCAGGCCCCAGCTGTCGGCAAACTCTCGCATCAGATTGTAATCCATAAATAAAACTCCTCAGCGATAGCCGGCGGCTTCGTCGTAGTTCTTGAAGTCGACCAGTGTGCCGAGCATCTGCAGATAGGCGACGAGGGCGTCCATCTCGGTGACCCGTTGCGGGTTGCCGTCGAAGTCGCCGATCTTGGCTTTGGGGTAGCGGGCCTCGAGGCCGGATGTGTCGGCGTTGGGATCAGCCTGCGCCATCAAGTCGGCGCTGGCGTGTGCGATCATGTCGTCGCCGTAGGGGACACCGACACGGCTGTTGGCGACCAGATGCGTCGAGAAATCTTTCACCTCGATCGGCGTGTCTTTCAGGAACGCATAGCTCGGCATGATTGATTCAGGCACCACCGAACGAGGATCCGTAAGGTGCTCGACATGCCATTGATTGGAATAGCGGTCGCCAACCCTGGCGAGGTCCGGTCCGGTGCGCTTCGATCCCCACTGGAAGGGATGATCGTACATCGACTCGGCCGCCAGACTGTAATGCCCATAGCGCTCGACCTCGTCACGGAACGGCCGGATCATCTGGCTATGGCAGAGATAGCATCCCTCACGCACATAAATGTTGCGCCCGACGAGTTCGAGCGGCGAGTAGGGGCGCATGCCTTCCACCTTCTCGATCGTATTGTCGAGGTAGAAGAGCGGTGCGATCTCGACGATGCCACCCACTGTGACCACGAGAAGTGATCCAATGAGCAGAAGCGTGGCGTTCTTCTCGATCAGCGCGTGTTGGTCCATCAAGCCCATTGTCTGGCTCCTTATTCGGCAGGCTGCAGGACGGGCAGGGAGCCCGGCATTGGTTGTTCTTCGCGCTGGTAGCCGAGGATGGTCATGGCGATGTTCCAGGCCATGATCAGGGCGCCGGAGAGGTACATGGCCCCGCCGATGGCGCGCATGACATAGTAGGGGTGCATGGCGGCGACGGTTTCGGCGAAGGAGTAGACCAGGAAGCCCTGCTCGTCGTATTCGCGCCACATCAGGCCCTGCATGATGCCGGACACCCACATGACGGCCGCGTAGATGACGATGCCGAGCGTCGCCAGCCAGAAGTGCCAGGTGACCAGCCGCAGCGAGTAGAGCCGTTGGCGGTTCCAAAGCTTCGGCACCATGTAATAGATCGCGCCGAACGAGATCATCCCGACCCAGCCGAGCGCACCGGAGTGCACGTGACCTATGGTCCAGTCGGTATAGTGCGACAGCGAATTGACCGTCTTGATCGACATCATGGGACCTTCGAAGGTCGACATGCCGTAGAAGGCGATGGCCATCACCATCATGCGGATAATCGGATCGGTGCGTAGCTTGTCCCAGGCGCCTGACAGCGTCATCAGGCCGTTGATCATGCCGCCCCATGACGGCATCCACAGCATGATCGAAAACACCATGCCGAGCGTCTGCGCCCAATCGGGCAGGGCGGTGTAGTGCAGGTGATGCGGACCGGCCCAGATGTAGAGGAAGATGATCGCCCAGAAGTGGATGATCGACAGGCGGTAGGAATAGACCGGCCGGTTCGCCTGCTTGGGCACGAAGTAATACATCATGCCGAGGAAGCCGGCGGTGAGGAAAAAGCCGACGGCGTTGTGGCCGTACCACCATTGCGTCAGGGCGTCCTGGACGCCGGAAAAGGCGGAGTAGCTCTTGGAACCCAGGAATGAGGCCGGCATCGACAGGTTGTTGACCAAATGCAGCATCGCGATGGTGACGATGAAGGACAGGTAAAACCAGTTGGCGACGTAGATGTGCGGCTCCTTGCGCTTCAGGATCGTGCCGAGGAACAGGATGAGATAGGCGACCCAGACGATGGTCAGCCAGATGTCCACATACCATTCGGGCTCGGCGTATTCGCGGCTCTCGGTGATGCCGAGCAGGTAGCCGGTCGCGGCCATGACGATGAAGAGCTGGTAGCCCCAAAACACGAACCAACCGAGATCGCCGCCGAACAGCCGAGCGCGGCAGGTGCGCTGGACGACATACAGGGACGTGCAGAGCAGCGCATTGCCGCCGAAGGCGAAGACGACGCCCGACGTATGCAATGGCCGTAAACGGCCGAAGTTAAACCAGGGCTCAATGTTGAGATCGGGGTAGGCAAGCTGCAGCGCAATGACGACGCCGACCAGCATACCGACGACACCCCAGAACATGGTGGCGATGGCGCCATAGCGGATTGGCCCATCCATGTAGGCGGACGGGTCGATCGGAGCAGCCACTTCGAAATTCGTGTTGCGGATGAGGATGGCGACAAAGCCGAGCAGCACAAAAAACAGTACCCACATATGCTGCCGGAATGGCTCGTCCACACCGAACCCGGCTGCCACAAGGGCCGCAAATGTGAACAGGCCCAAGGCGAAGATTTGCGTGCCGAACTTCATGACCTGTCCCCGACCTCGGATTGGGATGCGCGGATACCAATCCGCTTGACACCAATTCAGCAGTCGCGTCGTCGCTGCCTTGATCCATGTCAAAGCCATTTGCTTTTGGATTGGGCAGCTTCGAACTCGCAAACGATCAGGAGGCTTTCATTGGACGGGGAGAACGAGCGGAAATCGTCGCTGTTTGAAGCCCGCCGCGAGATTTCCATGCCGGTCGGACGGTTCGATCGAGAGTTCCTCCCGGGCGCTGTGATGAAACGTGCCCATGGGGAAAAGCTGCGGCTCTGTGACGCCTTGGAAAAGATCGCCGATACGTTGCCGGCCGCAGATCGCCTGAACTGTATTGGCGTGGCCAACGCGATCGTTCCGCTGCTGCGCAACATTCACCAATACGAGGAGACGGTTATCTTTCCGGCCTACGAGGCTGCTTTGACTGGCAGCGATGCCAAACTTGCTTCAACTCGTCGATTGCGCGCAGAACACGTCGAGGACGAATGCTTTGCCGGCGAGGTGACTGAAATCCTGCTGGCGATCGGCCATGGCGAGACAGTCGAGAATGCCGAGGCTGTCGGCTTCATGCTGCGCGGCTTATTCGAAAGCTTGCGCCGGCATATCGCCTTCGAACGCGAGCACGTCTTGCCGATGATCGGGGTCGTCGATGCCGGTTAGGTGCCGGAGCGTCGCTGCAGCCGGCTCATGTTCTCCACAGTCATGTGCCGGTTGTTGTCGATCCGGATTACGCTGTCTGTTCTCAGCCTGGTCAGTTGGCGGCTGACCGTCTCGATCGTCAAGCCGAGAAAATCGGCGATGTCGGCGCGCGTCAGCGGCAGGTCAAAGCTTGTCGACTGGGCCGCCGGGTCAAGCATAGGATCGATATTCCTGGCGATCATCAGGAGAAAGCTCGCCACCTTTTCCGCAGCACTCTTGCGCCCCAGCGTCACCATCCAGTCTCGTGCTTCGTCGAGTTCATTGAGCGTCTGCTTGAAGAGACGATGCTGGAGCTGTGGTGATTCCTTCATCATGCGTTCGATGGCGGCTTTTGGAAACGAACACAGGGAAACGGTCGTTGCGGCTTCGGCGTTGATCGCGCTCTCCACCTTGAAGGGCCTGCCTAGAAAATCGGGGGCAAACTGGAGGCCGACAATCTGCTGGCGTCCGTCCGACAGGCTCTTTGTGAGCTTCACCACGCCGGAAAGCACGTTCGAATAACGGTCGACGGTCTCGGTGTCACCAATCAGTTCTGCGCCCGGTTCAACGGTATGCTTCGATGAGGTCTTGGCGAGGCCCACCAGTTGATCGGGATCGAGCGCGCCGCAGACGCCATGGTGGCGCGCTTCGCATGATCGGCAAAGCACTGGAATGCCGGTGCTGTGAATATCCTGACGCAGTGTCATCATGATCGTCCGAGGACCCAAACTGCCGGCAAGATAGCATCGGCGGCAGGAAAATCCTTGCGGCAGTTTGTCCACAGCGGACTTTGACCGAAATCAAGGCTGCCGGCCAGTAATGTGGTCAAAGTCGGGCCATGCAAAGTGGAGCGGATAAAGGGGTGCGCCCAGAATTAGTTGCCAGACTTGGTGAGAACGTGCCGCGCTATACGAGCTACCCGACAGCGCCGCATTTCAATACAAGCGTCGATGCTGCCGTTTGTCGAGGCTGGCTGCAGGCGCTCGACGAGGGCCACGAGATATCGCTCTATCTGCACATCCCGTACTGCGACAAGCTTTGCTGGTTCTGTGCCTGCCATACCAAGCAGACACGCCACTACGAACCGGTGAGCACGTATCTTCGCTCACTGCATGCCGAGATCGCCACCGTCGCCAGTCTTGTCGCAGGCAAGGGCCGCGTGCGTGCCGTCCATTTCGGCGGCGGTTCGCCAACGATGCTCAAACCGGAGGATCTGGTGGCGCTGGGAACCGTCCTGCGCAACAGCTTCACCTTTCCTCCCGGCGCCAAGATCAGCGTCGAAATCGAACCCAATGATATGGACGATGCCCGCCTCGACGCACTCGCCGAAATCGGCATGACCCGTGCGAGCCTCGGCGTCCAGGATTTTGACCCGAAGGTGCAAAAGGCAATTAACCGCGAGCAGAGCTTTTTGCAGACCAAAGCGGTAGTCGACGGCGTTCGTTCGCGCGGCGTCGAATCGGTCAATCTGGACCTGCTCTACGGCTTGCCACACCAGACCAGGGAGAGTGTCTCCTCCACCGTCGCGCAGGCACTAACCCTGGAACCGGATCGGATAGCGCTTTTTGGCTACGCCCATGTGCCGTGGTTTAAGAAGCATCAGACGATGATCGACGAGGCATGGCTGCCGGGTCCGGCAGAGCGGTTTGCTCAATCGCAACTTGCGGCGCGGGCGATCGTGGACCAGGGATACGAAGCAATCGGCCTCGACCATTTCGCCAAACCGGGCGATGCCCTCGCGCTTGCCGCCCGCGCCGGAACACTGCACCGGAACTTTCAGGGCTATACCGAGGATCGCTGCGAGACCTTGATCGGCCTTGGCCCGTCATCCATCAGCCAGTTTCGCGAGGGCTATGCACAGAACATGCCTTCGACCGCCGAGTATGGACGCATGGTTGCTGATGGCGGGCTGGCCGCTGTTCGGGGTATCGCGCTTTCCGACGACGACCGTGTTCGCGGCTGGATCATCGAGCGATTGATGTGTGACTTCGCCTTCTCGGCGATTGAGCTGGTGGAACGCTTTGGCGAAGCCGGCCAAAGACTTCTCCTCAAGGCGAGTTCCACGGCTCTTCATGGTCCTGCGCGGCTGCTTGAACTTGATGGTGACCGCTTCGTCGTGCCGGCGGAAAGCCGGCCCTTTGTCAGAAGCATCGCGGCGAAGTTCGACAAATATTTCGAAACCGGTACAGCCAGGCATTCCGTAGCGGTCTGAACGATCGCCTGTTCAGAAGTGCTCGCCGGCCTTGAATGGGCCAATGCGGGTGCCGGCCGCGATCAGATAGGCGGTCGACCAGCCAATCAGAAGAAATCCGTTCACGCCCTCTAGAGCCGCGAGGACGCGCCATGCGTGAGCGGGCACAATGTCGCCGTAGCCGACGGTCGAGAAGGTGATGGTGGAAAAGTACAGCGCGGTTTCGAAGTCAGCAAAGATATCGAGCAACCGGTATAGTCCTGCCCAGAGCCACACCTCTGTGGTCATGATGGCAAAGAGTCCCATCACCACGCTGATCATCGCAACGATGCGGCTGCGGCGCCCGTGCATGCGAAAACGGGCGACCAGGTGCCCCATCGCATGTGTGACCACGATCAGACCAAAGGTGTGAACCAGGACCGTAAGGCTAATGACGACGGTGCCGATGAGCAGATTGAGGATCATCTTCGGAACGTAGAGATTGCTGCGGTGCCTTCCTTGCTCGAAATCAAACCCGCAGGTTTCGCCTACGCGGTGCAGATTGTCGACCGGGTCAGGAACCGCTTCTCCCGCCCGTTATCCAGCGAGAACATGCCACCGCGACCCGGCACCACGTCGATGATGAGATCGGTATGTTTCCAAGCCTCGAATTGGGACGCACCGATGTAGAACGGCGCGTCGCCGATGTAGCCGAGCAGCACATCCTGGTCGCCCACGATGAAGCCGATACGCGGATAGCACATCGGCGAAGAGCCGTCGCAGCAGCCGCCGGATTGATGAAACAGCACCGGACCGTGCTCGGCAACGATCTCGGCGATCAGTTCAAGGGCTGCCGGTGTCGCTGTGACCTTCGCTCGCATCGTGTTTTCCGATTTCCAGCCTTTGGCGCGGCCCCTCGCGGAGCCGCGCCTGTGGGTCAAAGCGGCGATCAGAAGAAGCCGAGCTTCTTCGGGCTGTAGCTGACCAGCATGTTTTTGGTCTGCTGGTAGTGGTCGAGCATCATCTTGTGTGTCTCACGGCCGATGCCGGACTGCTTGTAGCCGCCGAAGGCCGCATGCGCGGGATAGGCGTGGTAGCAGTTGGTCCAGACGCGGCCCGCCTGGATCGCGCGGCCGAACCGGTAGGCGCGGTTGCTGTCGCGTGTCCAGATACCGGCGCCGAGGCCGTAGAGCGTATCGTTGGCTATCCTGAGCGCTTCGTCGTCGTCCTTGAAGGTCGTGACCGAGACCACCGGTCCGAAGATCTCTTCCTGGAAGATGCGCATCTTGTTGTGGCCCTTGAACACCGTCGGCTTCACGTAGTAGCCGCCGGCGAGATCGCCGGGCAGGACGTTGCGCTCGCCACCGGTCAGCAACTCGGCGCCTTCCTGGCGGCCGATGTCGATGTAGGCCAGGATCTTTTCCAACTGCTCGGATGATGCCTGGGCACCGATCATCGTTGCCGGGTCGAGCGGATCGCCCTGCACGATCGCCTCGACACGCTTCAGCGCACGTTCCATGAACCTGTCGTAGATCGATTCATGAATGAGCGCGCGGCTCGGGCAGGTGCA
The DNA here is from genome assembly GCF_040320005.1 of Mesorhizobium sp. M0816. NCBI lineage: Bacteria > Pseudomonadati > Pseudomonadota > Alphaproteobacteria > Hyphomicrobiales > Phyllobacteriaceae > Mesorhizobium > Mesorhizobium sp. M0816. The sequence goes on from NZ_JAMYOT010000012.1 coordinate 195,016, forward strand.
GACTTCGCCCTGATTCAGCGCGAACATGACGAACCCTTCGATCGCCTTGTCGAAGAAATCGTCGTCTTCGGCGACAACGTCCTTGAAGAAGATGTTGGGCGACTTGCCGCCCAGTTCCAGCGTGACGGGGATCAGGTTGTGGCTGGCATATTGCATGATCAGCCGGCCGGTCGTAGTTTCTCCGGTAAAGGCGATTTTGGCAATGCGCGGCGACGACGCGAGCGGCTTACCGGCTTCGAGGCCGAAGCCGTTGACAATGTTGAGCACACCCGGCGGCAGCAGATCGCCGATAAGATCGGCCCACAGCAAGATGGCAGCCGGCGTCTGCTCGGCAGGCTTCAGCACGACGCAGTTTCCCGCGGCAAGCGCGGGAGCAAGCTTCCAGCAGGCCATCAGCAGCGGGAAGTTCCACGGGATGATCTGGCCAACCACCCCGAGCGGCTCATGGAAATGATAGGCAACGGTATCGTCGTCGATCTGCGAAAGGCTGCCTTCCTGGCCACGCAAGGCACCGGCGAAATAGCGGAAATGGTCGATGGCTAGAGGCAGGTCGGCGGCGGTCGTTTCGCGGATCGGCTTGCCGTTGTCCCAGGTTTCGGCACATGCGAGGAGATCGAGGTTTTCCTCCATGCGGTCGGCGATGCGATTGAGGATTAGTGAGCGCTCGGCCACGCTGGTTCGCCCCCATGCGTCCTTGGCGGCATGGGCAGCGTCTAAAGCCGCCTCGATGTCCTGGGCATCCGAGCGAGCCACCTCGCAGAGCAACTGACCATTCACCGGCGAGAAGTTTTCGAAATAACGGCCCGAACGCGGCTCGGCCCATTTGCCACCGATGAAATTGCCGTAGCGCTTGTCGAAGGGCGCCTTGACCGGGCGTGAGAATTCAACCTTATTCAAGTGTCTTCCTCCCAAAGCTGGCGCCGCGGAATGCGACGCTTCGGAAAGAGACTTGCTATCTCCCACCGCTATTGCCAATGCGCCGGGGACAGTGAGCGGGCGGGTGTGTCGCAGAATTGCGACAGTCATGCGACGTTTCAAAAGTCAGTGGGACCTGTGGACGTCCAGGCGGTTGAGCTTGCGGTGAAGCGTGGCGCGACTGATGCCGAGCGCATGGGCTGCGGCCGAGACATTTCCGTCTGCCCGCGCCAGCGCCCGCTGCAGGACACCGCGCTCCGCCTCTGCGAGGACTGCGGGGCCGCTCTCGGCCCAGCCGAGCAGATCGGCCGCCGGCATCGGCTTGTCGAGACACCTTTGCGTAATTCCAAGCGCCATGCGGGCCGAGCGGGTCGCGCCGACCACGAGGTCGTCCGCACCGACCGCGATCAGCGCGCCGGACCCCTTGTTGGGCACCGGCGCCAGCAGAATTCGCGCCTTGGGGAATGCCATCTTGAAGTTCTCCGCCTCGATCCGCCGCGCCGCGTCGACTACGGCCATCGAAATCAGATTGGCGAAGACCTCGGTCAGATCGGCCCGGCAGGAAGACACGTCAAGCGCAGCCACAAGATCGCCCCGGTGGTCATAGATCGGAGCCGTGGTGCAGCTCAGCCCGGTGTTGCGCGTGTGAAAATGCTGATCACGGTGGATCGTCAGGACGCGCTGTTCCACCAGACAGGTGCCGATACCATTGGTGCCCTCGCTCTCCTCGTTCCAGACGGACCCTGTCCATAACCCCCAGGAACGAAACGTCTCGTCGTCCACAGGCGCGCCGCGCCGTTCGACCGGCACGCCGTCGCGATCGGCGAGCAGGACGCAGCATCCAACGCCTCCCACCGCAAGGTAGAGCCGGTCGAGGCTTGACTGGGCAGCCCGGACGAGTGGTTCGATCCGTTGTCCGGCCCCTCGCAATTCAGCCTCCGTCAGGTAGCGGGGAGGGCTGCAATCGGCCGGATCGAGCCGATGCAGATTGGAAGACCGTCGCCAGGAGGCAACCAGCGCGGACTTCGCCGCGGCATCCGAGGCAATTGCTGCCTGAATGCGGTCGGCATGATTACCGACCAAATCCTCGGCCATGCTTATCCTCCCAAGCCCCAGTTCTTCCTTTCGGCTACTAGACCACGGTTGCTTCAGGACAAGGCAACGCGGGTGTCGTATCAGATTTCGCTTTCTATCGACGCACTGTCAATTCGACAGAAGGACCAGACATCCTCTATGTTTTCCTGTCAGTCAGTGACGTTTGGCCAATGGATGGTCGTCCTCGCCTGTGCATTCTCTCTTCCAGGCAACCTTTCGGTTGATCCCCTAAAGCCTACCGGCATGAACTGGGCATTCATTGATCTAGAGCAAAGACGACCGACCATAATCAGCCGCGGGACCGTGCGGAACGGTACGGGAAGATTTCTGATTTTGGCCAACGAAAAACCAATAAAATCAAGCGTCACGGTACGTCTCCGGCAAAGACGAGTAGCGACGTGCGCATCGGAGGGGCGACGGACGGCGGAGTGTTCCGCTGCAGAGAGCCCGAACGTCGCGGCTCGTGGCAACAATAGGTAAGCAGAAGAACCAGAATCGGGTGACTACAGGGGGCTCGGGTGCGCAAATCTGCGCACGAAAGTTCGGGGCGTCCGGCGGTTTTTGTCGACTGATTATCGCCATCAGGCGAGCCTGTGCTCTCGGTCGTCCATATTCAGTGGGTACGCTTCGTGGGTCCTTCCACGGATGTTTTTCGAAGCCGATACTCCCTTGAATGACAGGCTATTGCTTGCATCGCTTGAGCACGTTGGGAGATCAAGTGGATGACGGCCCTCCCTACAGGTCAACGTGGCGTTCAATCACCCATTTGTTCGCCATGGCATCGTTCCTCCGGCGCGCTGAAAACGATGTTAGCATGCGGGCGAGGCATGATGAAAACGGGGAAGGTCTCATGAGTTTCGACGATATCGACCTCAATTTGTTGCGAGTCTTTGACGTGATGATGCGTGAAAGGAGCGTGACGCGCGCGGCAAGCGAACTAAGCAGAACACAATCGGCTGTAAGCCACTCCTTATCAAAGCTTCGGGATCTTTTGCAGGACGAATTGTTCACGAGAGACGGGGGAGAGATGCGGCCAACTCCTCGGGCAGTGGAGTTGCTGTCAGATATCTCTGCTGCGCTTGCAGCGATTCGCGCCTCGATCGAGCGGCATGAGGTGTTTAATCCAGCTACGACGCGACGCAACTTTCGTGTTGGACTTACTGACTACCACGCCATGATTTTCATTCCTGGGCTTATTCAAGAATTTTCGAGGCAAGCACCCGGTGCCACGCTGAATGTAATTCCCGCAAATGGACCGGAAATCGGTTCCTCGGTCTATTTGAGACAAGTTGACTGTGCGCTGACGGGAGCGGCAATACGCGACGACCCAGGCCTCTTGAAGGTGGAACTTGGCCAGGATCGGCTGTTTTGCGCGGTGTGGAGTGGAAGCAAGATCGCAGGGAATGCCATGACATTGGAAACATATTTGGCAAGTTCCCATCTGCAGATTTCCGCAGACGGCCTGGCTGAAGGGCTTGCCGATGCCGCCCTCAAACAGATGGGCCTACGACGTAATGTCGTAGCGACCATTTCGAACTATCTGGTGCTGCCCTGGGCGCTTCGCGGCACTGAACTGATTACTCATTGCGGCGATGCAATCCTGCAAATGCTGGACGAGAGGAGTGAGGTGACGTTGGTCCCGCCGCCCCTTCCCGTATCGAATGTGAATGCCTGGCTCATTGTTCACCGCCAGATGGCGAATGACCCGGGCACCAAATGGCTTCGGGAAATAATCATGAGCATCTACAACGAGTCGCGGACCGAGAGAGACCAAGGGTCAACCGTCGGAGCACCGGGGTTGGCTGCACCATAGGTCGCGCGCGCCGTCGCTCATTCGATTAGTCCGCCCCAAGCAAACTAGCCCGATCAGCACTCAAGCTCCCTTTCACCCGAGAGCGAGTGCCTCCTCAATTATGAATGACGCTCATTTTCGCAATGAGAACAGTCAATTTGACGAATAGTCATACTTGAGGCCACATTCCCTTCAACAAAAACAGGGGAATACCGAAATGAGATCGATGTTCAAGGGCTTTCTTGCCCTCGCTATCGCGTGCACCGCCTCCTCGGCGTGGTCCGCAACCCTCGACAATGTCAAGAAAAATGGCGTGCTGACGTGTGGCACAAATTCGGCCACGGCTGGCTTCAGCCTTCCCGATAATGAAGGCAAATGGACCGGATTTGTGGTCGACTATTGTCGCGCCGTGGCCGCTGCCGTGCTCGGGGACGCGCAAAAGGTTAAGTTCATCCCATTGACGCCAAAAGATCGCTTCACCGCCTTGCAGTCGGGGGAGATCGACATTCTTGCCCACAACGCAACATGGACATCGTCGCGCGATACGTCTCTCGGCATACTTTTTGCGGGGACGTACTTCTATGACGGCCAGGGATTTATGGTGCGCAAGGCGGACAACATCACATCAGCCAAGGGGCTCGAGGGCGCATCGATTTGCGTCACCCAGGGCACCACGACCGAGTTGAACCTTGCCGACTATTTTCGCTCGCAGTCGATCAAGTACACCACGGTTGGTTTCGCCGACGAGGAAGCTGTCGTGAAGGCTTACGAGGAGGGGCGTTGCGACGTCCTGTCGGCGGACACCTCTACCTTGAACGCATCGCGGCTTCGCATGGCCAAGCCGGACGACAGCATCGTTCTTCCCGAACTGATCTCCAAGGAGCCGCTTGGCCCGGCAGTGCGGCAGGGAGACGACCAGTGGTTCAATGTGGCGAAGTGGACGCTTTACGTCATGGTGGCCTCCGAAGAATACGGGGTCACCTCCAAGAACGTTGATGCGATGAAGTCGTCGGACAATCCCAGCATCCGCCGTCTGCTTGGCGTGGAAGGCAGCATCGGCAAGGACATCGGGCTCGGCGACGACTGGCCGGTCGAGGTGATCAAACAGGTCGGTAACTACGGCGAAGTGTTTGATCGGAATGTCGGCAAGGACTCCCCGCTGAAAATCGAGCGCGGCATGAACGCGCTCTGGAACAAAGGCGGCGTTCAGTACGCTCCGCCGATCCGCTAGGCAAAGCATGGTTGCAAGGCGCTGGCGTATTGCCACCAGCGCCTTGCACGGATCCCGATAGGAACAGGCCATGTCCGATTTGTCGCTTCCCGCGCCACCGCGCAGGAGCCTTTCGCTGCACGATACGAAAGTGCGAGGCGCTTTCTACCAGCTCTTGCTTGCTGGCTGCCTGCTGGCCGTGGCCCTGGGCATCGGCATGCAGACCGCATCGAATATGCGGGTTCGGAGGATTCCGCTCTCCTTCGATTTTTGGAATGAGTCTGCCGGCTTCGACATCAATCAAACCCTGATACCGTACGATGCACTGTCCACCTACGGTCAAGCCTTCTGGGTGGGAGTGATCAACACCCTCTACGTCAGCGTCCTCGCAATCTTGTTGGCGACCTTGCTTGGCTTCGTCATCGGCGTTGCCCGCCTGTCGCCGAACTGGATCGTTTCGAAGGTGGCGACCGCCTATGTCGAGCTTGTGCGCAATGTCCCGTTATTGCTGCAGCTGCTGTTCTGGTACAACGCCGTCCTCAAGCCGTTGCCTTCCCCGAAGGCATCCATCGCCATCCCCGGCGGCATCTACCTAAACAATCGCGGCCTCATCATTCCGGAGATCCAGTTGCATCCGGGAGCGGGGCTGGTGGGCCTGGCATTCGTGGCGGCCGTTTCCTGTTGCGTTGGATTCTGGTTTCGCGCCAGGAGCGTCCAGAGACGGACAGGCAAGCAGTTGCCGGTGCTTTTAGTCAGTCTGGCGACCTTGATAGGTTTTCCGCTGATCGTGTTCTTGGCGGCTGGCGAGCCGGTCTCGTTCGTCGCGCCGCAGCTGCGGGGCTTCAATTTTCAAGGTGGGCATCAGCTCTATCCGGAGTTTGCCGCTCTCCTGATCGGTCTGTCGGTCTACACCGGTTCATACATTGCCGAGATCGTCCGAAGTGGCATCCAGGCGGTGCCAAAGGGCCAGACCGAGGCTGCGTATGCGCTGGGGCTGGCGCCGGGCAAGACGCTTCGTCTGATCGTCGTTCCCCAGGCGCTGCGTATCATCATCCCGCCTTTGACAAGCCAGTATCTCAATCTCATCAAGAACTCGTCGCTTGCGGTGTTCATCGGCTATCCCGACCTCGTTCAGATCTTTGCCGGGACGGTACTCAACCAGACCGGCGCCGCCGTCCAGGTCATGGCGATCACCCTGTCAGTCTATCTCGTTATCTCCCTTGCCACGTCGTTGGCAATGAACGCGTGTAACCGACATTTTGCGATCGTCGAGAGGTGACGCATGAGCGATCAGTCCATGCATTTGCCAGTCGTCAGCAGCGCGCTCATACCAGCGATGGCGCCCCCCGCTGACGTTCGGCCGGGGCCAATGACCTGGACGAAAAAGAATCTGTTTTCGACGCCTTCCTCAGGCGCGCTGACAATATGCTTTGTCCTCCTCGCCGTGTGGCTGCTGCATCACTTTCTGAGCTTTGCGATCTTCGACGCGGTCTGGAGCGGCGGCCGCGAAGCTTGCCGTGCGAACAGCCAAGGAGCTTGCTGGCCTTTCATTGCCGAGAAGTTCGACTACGTGCGATACGGCGCGTACCCGGTTTCCGAGCGGTGGCGCGTGGACCTGGCACAGGCGATCGGCGCCATCCTCATCGCATGGCTTCTGTGGACGAAGGCTCCCCGGCGCAAAGTGGCGGCGTTGCTGTTCTTTCTCGTCTACCCCGTTGCCACGTTCGTTCTCGTGTGCGGCGTCGCCTGGCTCCATCTGCCTGTCATAGATACGACGCTCTGGGGCGGTCTCTTGATCACGCTGCTGATGTCAATTGTAGGCATCGTCTTCTCGCTTCCGATCGGGGTTATCCTGGCGCTTGGACGCAGGTCCGAACTGCCTTTCGTCAAGGCGGTTTGCGTCACATTCATCGAAGTCGTCCGGGGCGTGCCGTTTATCACGGTGTTGTTCATGGCGAACTTCATGATGCCGCTCTTCGTCCCGGACTATCTGACGCCTGATCGTCTCCTGCGCCCGCTCATCGCGATAGCGCTGTTCTCGTCCGCCTATATGGCCGAAGTTGTGAGGGCCGGCCTTCAGGCAATCCCGAAGGGCCAATACGAGGCGGCGAAGGCGCTTGGGATCAGCTACTTCGACATGATGCGCCTGATCATCCTCCCCCAGGCGTTGACGATCGTCATACCGAGCATCGTCTCCACCTTCATCGGTCTGTTCAAAGACACGACTCTGGTCGCCATCGTCGGCATCGCGGATTTCCTGAAAGCCATCGAAACGGCGCGCGTCGATCCGAACTGGGCAGGCCCGACGATCTCATCAACCGGCTACCTCTTTGCGGGACTGGTCTACTGGGGCTTTTGCTTCGGCATGTCCCGTTACTCGCAATCGATGGAGCGCCAATTGGCGCGTGGCCACAAATCCTAGGACGCGACGATGAGCCCACAAGCAATGTACGCAGCGACGAAGGGGACGCCCTACAACAAGGCGATGGCTATCGAGCTGCGTGCTGTCAATAAATGGTTCGGTTCATACCATGCGCTCAAGAACATCAACCTGTCGGTGCCACAGGGGCAGCGTATTGTCATCTGCGGCCCCTCGGGGTCCGGCAAATCGACGATGATCCGCTGCATCAACCATCTCGAGGAGCACCAGTCGGGCGAGATCATCGTCGACGGCAAGGCGGTAACCGGGGATCTGCGCAAGATCGACGAAGTCCGCAGCAATTTCGGGATGGTGTTTCAGCACTTCAATCTGTTTCCTCACCTTACCGTGCTTGAGAATTGCACCCTTGCGCCGGTATGGGTGAGAAAGATGCCGCGGATAGCTGCCGAGGAATTGGCGCGCCACTATCTGGAGCGCGTCAGAATTGCGGAGAAGGCCGACAGCTACCCAGGGCAGCTGTCGGGTGGCCAGCAGCAACGCGCTGCAATTGCTCGGGCCCTCTGCGTGAACCCGAAGATCATGCTCTTCGACGAGCCAACCTCTGCCCTCGATCCGGAGATGGTCAAGGAGGTGCTCGACACGATGGTGTCGCTCGCCGGTGAAGGTATGACGATGCTGTGCGTGACGCATGAAATGGGCTTCGCGCGGGAGGTGGCCGATCGCGTGGTGTTCATGGACCGCGGGGAGATCGTCGAGACCAACACGCCCCATCAGTTTTTCACCAACTCCCGGTCGGAACGGGCGCGGCAGTTTCTGGCGCAAATCCTCAAATAGGGACGTCCGCGGAGGCAAAGCGGCCGTAACCGTGGCAACAGATTTTTCCAGGTGATTATCAAATGGCTTGTGCAGACATGCCCGCATCGGCGCTCGGGCAAAGAAATATTGCGGAAGTCGATTTCGACCAGATCCACGACCGCCAGCAATTCGGATCCGTCAAATGGGCCAACCAATGGGATGAGTTCTCCCCGCGAGTCGAGGGAGAGGGCCTGCTCTCCCTATGGACAGCGGATATGGATTTCCGAGCCCCGGAAACTGTCATCGCGCGGCTGCGCGAGGCCGCGGACCACGGCATTTACGGCTACACCCGCCGCGATCCGCGCCATTATGAGATCGTGCAATCGTGGTTCACACGCCGGCACAACTGGTCGCCGATGCTGGAGACCCTGCTTCCAGCGCCAGCGATCATGCCGTCCGTAGCTGCGATACTGCGAACCTTCACGAAGCCCGGTGACGGCGTCATTGTGCAGTCGCCCGTGTACTCGCCCTATTTCGAAGTGGTTCAGGGAAACGGGCGGGTTCTATTCACGAACCGGCTGAGGTTGCAGAACAACAGGTATGAGCTCGACCTGGAGGACTTCGGGAAACTGGCGGCCGCCGGCGCCAAGGTGTTCCTGCTGTGCAATCCTCACAACCCTGCCGGAATGGCCTGGACACGAGAAGAATTGGCAGCGCTGAACGACATTTGTGAGCGCCATGGTATCTTGGTCATATCCGACGACATTCACTGCGACATAAGGCTGTCGGATCGTCCCCACATCGTCTTCTCCTCCATCTCGGACGATGCCGCAGAGAAGTCGTTCATCTGCACCGCTCCAACGAAGACTTTCAATCTTGCCGGGGTGCCTTCGGCAACCATTTCGGTAGCCAGCAAAAAGCGCCGCGAGGCGCTCCTTGCCGCAATGCAGGCGTCATTCATGGTGAACGCGAACTTTTTCGGCCGCCTGGCTCTGGAGGTTGCCTACAGCACCGGCGCGCCCTGGCTCGATCAACTCTCAGGCTACATCGCCAGCAACATCGATCTGGTTTGCGAATTCGCCGGTAAACATCTCCCAGGCATCACGCCCATGCGGCCCGACGCATCGTTTCTGGTGTGGTTGGACGCGCGCACGCTCGATTGCAAAGTGGGCGGAATTCAGAAGTTCTTTGTCGATCAGGCCGGGGTCAATCTGTACGACGGCCGCGTCTATGGGCCTGGCGGTGAAGGCTTCATTCGCCTGAACGTCGGCTGCCCGCGTCCTCTGCTGCGCCGAGGGCTGGAGCGCATGTCCAGCGCGCTGGCCTCCTTATAATCGAGCGGAATCTGGCCGGAGCGCCCCGAATGCGAATAGCCGTCATCAATCCCAATACCACCGCCTCGATGACCAGGGGGATCGTCGCGGGCCCCCCGGGGGGGGGGGGGGGGGGGGGGGGGGTTGTTGGGGGGGGGCACAAACGGGGGGAGGGAAGGAAATGGAGAGGCTTTGATTGGGAGAAGCGGGGGGCGGGGGAGGTCTCGGAGGTGGGG